>CP143548.1:830000-1130000 GCA_037015955.1 Lachnospiraceae bacterium JLR.KK008 | reverse complement strand
AAAAATTGATATGGGTCAAATTGTCTCTCATCAAACTCGGCATTACTTGATCCAAATGGACACTCTGAAGAATGCGGATAACCTGCTTTTGATGCTCTAAAATAAGCATTTCTGCTTCCGTCAATAGCACATACATATAATCGTGCACCACAATTAGGATTTGGACAAAAAAACGCTTTATCCCTGTCTTCCCTTACAGCATCTGCTGAATAAATGATCTCTCTTCTTTTATTATCCCGATACGCATATTTTGCCATGTTACACTCTCCACTTCTCTACTCCTTAACAAAAAATAATGTTACTATAGATTATACAGGCTTTCTCAAATCGCATTGACGCCTAGTATTATTTAATAAGCTGAATTTACAATTTACTCTCAATTCCATACTCATCAGTCCACACCACAAATGAATCTTTTTTCCAGCATTTTATAAAAATCCATACCATCCTCCACACAAGTCAAATTTACAACTATTTTTAATCTTTTTTACTTGTCAATTAATGCTACTTTTATTTTTTAAGTATATTTACTATCCACATACAAAACAACTTCTTTCATAACATGTTTATGAATCGCAGAAATAATAGTTTCCATTTTATCATAATCAGGCTGCCCATTTTTTACTGGCAGAACAATATCAAGCCTATCCGCATCTTTAGCATAAAAATTTCTGCCGTAATCAAATTGACCGTTATGTGATGATTTGTGAATTGCTGTTGTGACAAATATTGCTGCCATCTTCGACAATTTTTCTGTATGCACAATCGCAACATGATCATCTCCACCATATTCATAGTTTCTATATTTAGCAGAACCGAACATGTCGATTGTAGTTGTATTTTTAGAGAAAATTTGAACCCTATTACCAATAAAATCCGAAACGCCTTCGTCAGTTTCGCCAGCAGTCACAAATGGCAAATTTCCTAAAATTCTATCAGCACTTTTCAAGCGCTGTCCACGAGTCGATTTCCCATATAATTTTTCAAGGTTGAACTTTCCCCATTCCAGCCTCCCAAAATCCTTCAATACCTGCTCCTCTTCAACAGATAATTTCGTGTCTTTCAGTCCAATGATAGAAAAATATGCCTCCAACTGAGCGACTCGCTGAGCCTCCAACTGATCTATGAAAGATTCCATAAAATCATAATCGATTTCATTGTTTTTAACAGGTAATTCTATTTTTTGACTTTTAATAATATCAACATTAAAACTTGAACTTCCCCAAGAAAACAATTCAAAAGGTTTTTTTAATACGGCAAGGAAGAATTGAGCATTATTTTTATTGAATTTAATATTTTTAGGCTTTAACACTTTAATTTTATCACCTGTAAAATATGGTTTTTCATGATAAAACATAGTAGCAGTATCCTGCCCAAATGATATAGTATTTCCAGTGTTTAAAAATTCTTCATTTTCATCTATATAACCTCTTTGTCCATTATTATAGCTCGTTCTGACTATATAGGGATACTTTCCCCTCTCTTTAATTTTAACCTTGTTTGCATCAAATCTTTTCGTATATGATTCTACTTCAAACAAGTCCCCCAATCTAAATTTGCCCCACTTAATCCCCTGTAACATATTATTAAGTGAGGCTTCTATTTTCCCAGGCTATCATCCTCACAATCCTGATTTTTCAATAATTTGGAAACTTCCCATGCAAGGTAATCACTTACAGTTTTTTTGAAATCTTCCAGAGTAGGCTTGGTATCTACCGGTGCAGTCTGATTCCAATCCGCACCGTTTTCTGGGTCAATCGTTCCCTCATAGTACTCTCTTTCTGTAAATAAGCCTAGCTTCCCTCTACCAAAGCGTACTAAATCAATGATCTCTTGATAACGCTCTTTTGCATGATCAGTATCTCTTAAATTATTACTTGCCTTTTTACGATTAGAACGAGTATAGCCATCATTAGAGAAGTCTATAAACTTAACAACATCATCTTTTTGATGGGCCTCCCCAACTCTGAACACATAAACATTTGTCTGTACACTTGATTTACCAATAAACAAATCTATAGGCATTTTTATACTTGCAAGTAATGTGCTGTGTTTAAGTATTCTTCTATTGTATTCTATTGCTTTTCCAGAACCTGCTGAGTTCTGAATGATAATGGCTGCATACCCCTTATACATCATAGAAAGAGCTTTTTCAACAAAATTCATTCCGTTTCCGGGTGAGGAATACGGAGGATTTAAAATAAAAGCATCCGCTGGAAATTTATTTTTGGTCTTTCCAAAGCCATAGTTACCAGTAAAATCCGTTAAAGAGTCCTTGTTCAAAATATTGGAACTGCCATCACCCATAAGAATCATATTCAAAATAGCAAGCATATAAACACTGGAAAGTAGTTCTATGCCCAACAGTTGTGTCGTCTTAATTTCATCAGCCTTTCTTTGATATTCGTCAGGAGACTTAATTTTTTCCTTCGCATCATTGAGCATTTCATTCATAGCAGCTACAAGAAGTCCAGCAGAACCAGTGGCAAAATCCCATACATAAGAATCTTTATTGACTCTTGCAAGTTTGACTAATAACTTGGCAACATAAGAAGGCGTGAGGACAACATCATTCAGTTTATCTTGTGAGAATCCCAGCCATCCATACATTTCGTTGAACAATTTACCTGTAAAATCAGTGGTTAATCCAATTTTATAGTAGATACCTAAATCATCAACAATCTTTGTAAACACACGTTTTAATTGGCTTTCGCCGTTTTCAACTCTGTTAATATTATCAGTAGTCAATGTGTTCTGCAATGTTCTAACAATAAGTTCTTTTTTCTCTCTGGGTATCCTTTTTTCGTTTAAAAAAGCTTTAATCTTCCTAATAAGAATGTCTCCATCCATATTACCCTCTTCTGATGAAGATTTAAGCTCCGATTTTTCGAGAGGTGCCACTTTTCCTGGAATGCCAAGAGTGGCAATAATAGAAGCTGCCACAAGGTACACACGGTCGTCCTCTCCCAATCCCTTTTCGTTTTGATATATGTCATTATTCAACTTTATCAAACTGACATCTATTTCTTTTTCTCTCTGCTCTTTTAGCCTATCAATTTCTTCTTGCGATAATTGCAGGTTCTTTACTTTCTCAATAAAGCTGCTGAAATTCTCTTTTCTAAGAAATGAAAAATCAGAATACTCATCAATCTTCTGTCCAATACCGAAATTGCTTTTGGAAACATAGTAACACCCGATAGAGTGCTGAATATTGCCATTATCATCTTTATAACCAGTCATACCGATGGCAATAATATCAGTATAGCTTGTATGGTGCAGTAAAGCGTTAGCATAATGAACAGCACCATTAACAGCATAAGAATTTATATTTTTAAAATTAGGGATATTCTTTGCTGTCTTATTATCCACTTGACAATTAGCATCAAGTTTGACAAGTTTGTCCTTATATCCCTTATATTCTATAAGTACAGGATAGAAATTCAAGTCTTTATCCTGGAGCAGAAGTTTACAATCAGGTCTATTTCCACCTGTACCTCCGTTTTTAGAAAAATAATCATTTAGTGCGGTATCAATTTCTGTATTTAGCGATTCCTGCTCTAACTTATAATCCAATTTATACGATTTGAGCCAACCATTCGCCAAATCAGCAATATTGGGCTCAATCGATTTAACCACTACCTTTACTGCCATTTCGATTTCTCCTTATCTGTAAGTCCATAAATAATATCATCAATACTGTAATAGAGAACAGTATATGTTTCTCATTCGAAAATACTTCAAAGCATCCCTAATGGTGTACACTGCTAATACTTTGTATCCTCAAATTTCTGCTTGTTATAATTCCTACGCTCGATGATACCTCATTTTTTCACTTGTGTAAAATACAAACTGCTGACTTTCAATCCCATATACTCCATCACATAATCCTTGATTTTCTCATGGCAATCTTTGCACTCTTTCCGTCAAACCAGGCTCATCAAACTCTATCTCGATCTGTTGATCTGGTCTGTATGAAGTTTGGACAATAAACAAACCGTCTCCACATGTGTCGTCACCGCCTAATGAACACGTTTCGTCCACCACGTCATTCTCACATGAACACAAACTTAATTCTGTGTCCACTTCCACAATTACAGTCTTATCAACAACTTCTGCCAGCCTGCTCTCCATCTTATGACACCCTCTTTTCTTCCTTTGACTTCTTTGCCTTTTCCTTAAACTGCTCCTTAGCATGTGGCACTGTTCCTGTTTGATTACCTTTTAACACAAAGGTCAGTTTGTAAGGATCGGGTGTCCCGTCTTCCTCATATCCTCCGACAATTACCCTGTCAATGATACTCTCAAAAACCACCCTGTCAAATTCATCAAGGACTTGTTCTTTTTCAAGTGTGTCACGGAGTTCTGACATCCGCCTGTTTATATCTTTCTGTGTGCAGATACTGTCCTCAAGAAGTGCTTTCCTCTCGGACAGTTTATGAAGCTTTCTGGTGAAATCCACCATTTTTTCCTCGTACACCTCTTTGGATATTGTACCATCAATCAGCATGTCTGTCATCCGTAATGTCTTTGATTCCAGTGAAGAAATATCCTTTTCAATCTGCTGTTTCTTCCGTATATTTTCATCACTGTCAGCCGATTCCGCCACATATGACAATACCACATCCAGCACATCATCAAAATTGCCTGCCAGCAGTCCAAAAGTATCCAGAAAAGCTCCCTCTAAAATTGCTTCATCGACTGCTTTACAGTTCGGGCAGTTGGCAATGCCATTCTTAGTGGCATTCATACACTGCCACACCGGTTTTTCATAATCAGACCTGCTGTGTCTTGTCCTACGTGTGAGCTTATGTCCGCAATAGGCACATTCGCACATACTACTGAAGGAATACTGACGTGTATAACGTTCCCTGTTTCCGGTTGTTTCAACTACTTTATTTCTGGAACGCTTCATGCGTATTTCCTCTGCTTTATCCCATATTTCTCTTGAGACAATCGGCTCATGATGATCTCTGAGATAATACTGGTTTTCTTCTCCCATATTTGCAAGCCTGCGTTTGGAAATTGGATCGGTAGTAAATGTCTTTCCCAGAAGAATATCCCCTTTGTACTTTTCATTCTTAATCATCCCCATAACACCATGCGTATGCCAGCTTACTTCTCCTTTTTTATTCTTAATTCCAAGTTCCATTAACCGTTTTGCAATCGTGGTCGTTCCATAACCCTCCAGATACATATCATAAATCATACGGACAATCTCCGCTTCTTCCTCATTGACAGTTATGCTCTTGTCCTCGGTATGATAATCATATCCATAACAGCCATTGAAACCGATCAATTCGCCACGCTTCATTTTCATCTGCAATCCCATCTTGACATTCTGTGAAAGTGACTCCACCTCTTGCTGTGCCAAGGAACTCATAATAGTCAATAATAGCTCGCCGTTCATATCAAGTGTATTGATATTTTCCTTCTCGAAAAATATGGCAATATTCCGGTCGCGTAACATTCTCACATAATTCAGCGTATCTACCGTGTTGCGGGCAAACCTTGAAATAGACTTTGTAAGTATCATATCTATTTCGCCATTGTTGCAATGGGCAATCATATCCTGAAAGCCACTCCGCTTATCCGTCTTTGTTCCTGTGACCGCTTCATCCGCAAATATTCCTGCATTTACCCAATCTTTATTCGATGCTATCTTTTGTTCATAATACAGTTTCTGTGATTCAAAGCTCCCTAACTGCTCATCATCATCGGTAGATACACGACAATATGCCGCCACCCTGATACGGTCAACCCTCAAAGCTCCCGTACTGCCCCTGTTCCTGCCATTCGGAACAATTTTTGTCTTTTGCAATACCTGCACTTCGCTCATACAATTCCTCCAATCTTTAAAATAATCTGCATAGTAATTTCTGTCAGTCCTATATGGAAAATGACAGTTGCAAAGGATTTTTCTTTTTGAAACATCCTCTGTATGCTGCCATCATATACTCAAACTTAAATATTAACGAATGTACCGAAAAATTTTATGCTGCTTCATCGGTATTTTCCACAATCATAAATCTGTCTTTCAGTTTCCCCTTTGTATATCGATACTCTGATTCTGTAATACTCCCCTTACGGTAAATCCTGCGAAGGACTGCCATACACTTTGCATACTCCATTTCTCTTGTCATCCGACTCCTCCTCATTCTAATATTTTCACTATCGGCTTCTTTATTGATACATTGAATTTAACAAAATGAACATCTCTGGCAAAAGCGTTGACCCTTTCGGCTTCCATTCGCATCCCATGCTGTCATTGCTGACCTTTAGCAACGATCTCTGTTTCAAAATCTGCCTGTGGGCTTCCCCTGCTCGGAATATTCCCACCCTTTCGGAAGTGTCTGCCTGCTCCTCTTTTCCTGTAAAAGTGTCTTTGCAGGTCTGTTGGCATGAAATACAGCTCATGAATCCGTTTTGGCGGATTGTTTATCAATGTTCTTTTGCTGCTTCCAAACCTTCTTCCAATTTTTTCATAATTCGACACAAGATTTATCCACAGCATGATATAATTCTTTTGTAACCGCCTTGTCTGCCTGATGGCTTTAAGCGGCTACGCTTTCATGGATTTATGATACCAATACAGAAAACGGAAAAACATTGACAGAGACTTGACCATACATTGACATAGAATTTTTTGAAGGAGAAAATAATTTGAGAAATCGACTTACCTTTGCAAATATAATAAGCATACTGCTTGAAAATAAAAAGAAAACATATCAGCAACACCAGCTTGTCCGCAGCTTATTTTCTGCATACTTGAACGATGAACTTCCAAGCAGTGAAATATATGCAGAAAACAACACCATGTACAGCCGCTGGTGCACCGGAGCAAGACCGATACCTATGGAAATTCTGCGCATTTATGAGGAAAATAATTTTGAAGTCATGGAAGAAGATTTCCGATGCAAAATCATTCCGAACCTGATAAATGAATCACAGGCACGTTCCCAAATAGAGGAACTGATCAATGACAGCCGCAATATCATTGGTAACAAAACCACAAATGAAATACTTGCACTTACCGATAATGCGGCATTTTTTACTGCCGCAGTCCGTTATGCCATTCTGTCAGATCATGAACACAGCGGCTTATTTTCACCCGATTTATCCGATACCATACAAAGCAGCCGCCTGCCCTCCATTACAGAAGAATTTGTAGGGCGCAAAAATGAACTGAAAGAATGTGGAAAATTGTTACAGGAACACCCCACACTTTTTATCAGCGGTGTGGCAGGAATTGGGAAAAGTGAATTTGCAAAATACTATGCGGATAAGAACCGTAAGAAATATACAAATCTCATTTATCTCTACTATACGGGAGATTTAAAGAAAAACATTGCAGGCATGGAATTTGATAATGATACCAGTGAAATGACCGAGGAAATGCTTTTTGATAAGCACTATAAGATTTTGAAAAAGCTGCACCGTGACAGCCTTATTATTCTTGATAATTTTAAACATCAGTGTACAAGGGGTACAAACAAGATAAAATAGAAATGAGGGGCGATAGAGCGGAAATGTCAGATTTTCCACTCTATCTGAACACGGTCGCTGGTGGCCTTGATCGTAGAGATCAAACCATCGGCGGCTTTTCTTTTGTCGTCAAAATCTATGCTCTCCCAGTTGTCGAGATAATAGGATAACTTCTTTATCTGCTGGGGAGATATGGTTTCAACGCTCAATTCAGCGATTGCCTTTGAAATGGTCTGGCGTCGGGTGTCCAGTTCTTCAATTTTTTTGTTGGCGTAGGCAAGCAAGGTCGCATTGGCTCCGGTCAGCGTATCCAGCAGCTTTTCAATTTCTGCCTCCACTTGTACCAGCTCCACTTGATAGGCGGTCAGTTTCGGATTGACTTTTTCCTCTCTGCCGTGGAGTATCTGAAAGTCTTTGAACTTCTCCTGCATGGCCGAGAAAATGAATTGCTCAAATTCTTCTTTGCGGATTTTCCCGCAGCCCGGACAGCCTTTGTTTTCCGTCCGTTTGGTACAGCGGAAATACCCGGTGCTGTTTGGTACATGGGTGGCTTTCAGAGCATACCCACAATGCCCGCATTTGATTTTTCCAGCCAGCCAAGTGTTCTTCGGTTTCCGTCCCTGCTGGAAGGTGGTATTTGCCATAAGTTTTTTCCGGCATTTCAGCCATGTGTCAGAGGAAATGAGTGCTTCATGGGGAGCGATAACAAGTATCTGGTCTTTTAAGCACCTGTCCTTGTCCTCCTTCACATCCCGCCCCTGATAGAGATAGCAGCCGTTTGTTCCGGCAAAGTCAGAAGCGTCATTGACAATCGCTGCACCCTGACTCTTGAAAAATTCGTACAGCTCCAAGTCGGCCTGTGCATAAACGGGGTTTCGCAAAAGCTGGGAAAGAAAACTCCGAACCATTGACTTCTCGTAAATCTTGATACCCTGTTCCTCGAAGTATCGGGTAATATCTCCGAAGGAGGTTTCCGGTTCAGCGTACATTTCAAACATCAGCCGTACATGGTCGGCGGCTATGGGGTCGGCAACCATTTTCTTTGTGCGGATACCCTCTACCACAGTAGGCTCTAACTGATAACCGTATGGTGCCTGTCCGCTCATGTGGAAGCCTTTCAGACACCGGGAATAGTAGGCGTCTGTGACACGCTTCTGAATTGTCTCACGTTCAAGCTGGGCGAATACAATGCAGATATTCAGCATGGCCCGACCCATCGGGGTCGAAGTATCAAACTTTTCTGTGGATGATACAAACTCCACATCATACTCTTGAAACAGCTCCATCATCGTTGCAAAGTCCAGAATAGAGCGGCTTATACGGTCCAGCTTGTACACGATGACCCGCCGAACCTTTCCCTTGCGGATTTCGCCCAGCAGCTTTTGAAACTCCGGCCTGTCCGTGTTCTTACCGGAATAGCCTTTGTCCTTGAATACCCGGCAGCTCCCGCCTTTCAATTCATACTTGCAAAAGTCGATCTGACTTTCAATGCTGATACTGTCCTTGCGGTCTACTGACTGTCTTGCGTAAATACAATCTTCTCTGATAAATTCCATATTGGGCTCCTTTCCTTGTTGGAATGGAGCTACCAACCTTACAACTATATTATACCATCAGCAGCCCTGGACAACAATGTTGCGAATGATTAGGGAAATCTGTCTCCATATTTGCTGAACACCTCGTAAAGACAACGCTCAATTTCTTTTTTGCGCTGTTCTTTCTCCTTCGGGGGAAGTACCGGCGTGAGGCTTTCCAGCACAATGATCTTCCCTTGAAATGCGACAGACTTTGTTTCTCGTTCATAAGTGACAGCTTGCGTCATTGAAAACCTCCTTTGCGAAAGTGCGTGTATATGCCAGCCTTTCCCACTTGTCCCGTGGGGAAATGTCAAAAGACGGCACCCAGCAGGTGCCGCCCTTTGAGCTTTCTCCACTTCGGGTCAATGTGGCCCGAGGTCAGTAAGGACTGGAAAGGTACTTTTCTTTGGCGTCCTCCACGCTGTTGAGGTCGAATACTTCATAAAGCTGCCCCACAACACGCCGTATATCCTTCTTTGAAAATCCGCAGTTCTCCATTGCCATAATGACATAACCACGGCAGGCGTCATTGCTCCATTCGTCCGGTTCCAAGCCGGGGATCATTCCAAACGCATTTCCCATAAAGTGCTCCTTTTTTGAAAAGATGGGGAGCCACGCCGGATCGGTTGGCCTATCATCAGACAACATTGCCGGGGGCTCCCCATAGGTTTTCACTTCATTTCAGACACACCGGACGGGCATAGGCTTCATGCCCCATAGTATTTCAACTCTCCCCATTCTGATGGCAAGGCGTTCTCATTGCCTGCGACGGCTCACGGCTTGCAAGACCGCTTCAACGCTCGGACTGTGACTAAACGCAAGTATCCGGGTTCTGCGCCTGTTCCGGTGGAGCCAGCCTTGCCCCACCTATGGCATGGACCTGTTCGCTCGCTCAGTTTTACAAAGACTGTATTCTCTGAAATCCGAGGTCATGGCGGGTCTGTCACACAGCGCGTTTCCCTTCGTATCCGGGTGTCTTTTTATTCAATTTTCAATCTGCATGAGGTTTGTCTGAACCTCGGGCCATTGTGACCCGAAGTGTTTTGCCTCTCATAAGCCATTTCATTTTCCGGCCTAAATCGGTACGCCTTACAAAGAATTTTTCAAAATTTTTTCTAAGCGCCGCAGACCTCGCTCGATTGCGACACGAACCACTTTTTCATGGACACCCTCTGCCCGGGCAATATCCTGTTTGGTCATGCCGAGAATGAAATGAGCGTAAATCCGTTTTGCCTGTTTGTCCGGCAGACTGGCAATCGCCGCATGAAGCTCCTGCATGGTCACTTTCCGCTCATACAGTTCATGGGGAGATAAGGCGACAAAGACAGCTTCATGCTCCAGCCCGTCATCCCGATCAAGGGAATAGTAGGCTTTGTGGCGGTATGTACGCAGCCGGTAGGCAGCCTCTTTACGATCAAACTCTTTGAACATTTCTGCAACTTCTTCCGATACTTCCATGAAGCAATCCGATGTATAGAATGGGTAATAGTCCCGCAAATTGATAATAGCCATATTGACCTCCGTTTCGGTTGTTGGTTGACGAGTGACCGAAACGAAGGCGGCGGGGAGCGGCACCGGGGAATGGCTTCGGGCCAACATGACCCGAAGCCGCCCCATAAGAACGCAAAAGCGCCCGGGCGGCATGAAGCCACACGGACGCGTGAAATGACATAATAGTTAAGGTTCCAACAAATTTCGCATACATAGCCGGAATAACCCGGAGGGGGAGCTATGCTTTTTTTAACTGATGTAGGTCATGGGTACTGTGAAAAAAGACAAAAATAGACACGGCGGCAATCCTCCTATATGCCGCCGTGGATTTACACGGTGTTAGGTCGTCGTTGGTTTAGGGATAGACGAAAAGAAACGGCGGCTCTGAAAATCAAAGCCGCCGCTCCATAGGCGTGTAAATGTGTCTGCTGTACGACGGCTTTTTTTCTTTTGCCGTCGTCCGGCAGATATGTATTTTCAATTTCTGTTTTAATCATAATAGTTCCAGCTTACAAACAGGTGAATTTTGACTTACGAAACTGTAAGCTCAATAACAGCAGGCGGGCTTAATTAAAAACCCACCTGCTTATATATGATTTGAATTTATTGTGCGCTGATTGTATCAACAATGGACATATTGCGTATTCTCTTGATTGGCCCTTGCACAGCCAAAATTATAGAGATTACAACAATCAACAGAATAACGGCTACCTCTGGTAATGGAGGAGTCCAAGCATCCCCCCATCTATAACTTATCAACATTCCAAACAATAGCTTATTACAAAACAGTCCCAACACCGTACCAACTACACCGCCGATTATGGTATAGGTGAAGGCTTCTGCAACGATCATTTTACTTAGCTGTCCCATGCTAACGCCGATGGCGCGGAAAGCGCCATACTGTTTCAACCGTGCAGACACACTCATGGAAATACTATTGATTATGTTAAAAATTGTAATCATTGCAATTAGGACGAGGAATCCATAGATGAACAGCCAAAAACAATAGTAAGTTCCCATGGTACTGCTGTTACCCATGCGTTCATCAGCGAAAGTAAATGATGAATCTACCATTTGGCGGATCACATAAACCTCTTCGTCTGTTGCGCCTTTCACTAACTGCACATCAATAACCGTATATTTCGACTCGCCAGTAATTTGTTCAAATGTATCCTCTGAACAAATAATTGTTCCAACATCGGCGGCACTGTAAAACGGACAGTTGGACAATATTCCAACAATTTGAATTTCTTCACTTTGTCCGTCTATATTCAGGGATACCGTATCGCCTGTTTGTATTGTGTTCTGCGAATTATAAACAATTAAGCCCGTCCCTAAATCAGTTTGCACAGATTCCAGAGAACCCTCTAATAAATAGTCCCTTGCCCAATCAAATTGATACTGCTCATAAGAGATTAAATCCATCTTTTTTTCAATACCGTTTGTGACAGACGGAACCTCGTATGCAAATTTTCTTCCATACGCTAAATCCACAACAGGATTTTCCTTTAGACTATCGAGTTCTGTTTTGTCAATAGCACAGGAGTTATCGGGACTTATGATAGATAGATCTGCTGTCCAAGGTTGGAGCGGTGTTAAGGTATGCTGCATGAACTCAACTGTTACAGAGAATGAAAGGAAAAGGATAATACTGAGAGCAAATGAGCTTGTCATCAAAAACAGATTTTTCCGATTTGCTTTTGCGTGATAAATTCCAAGTGCTGTATCAATCTTAAGCAGTTGTGTATTAGCGGCATTTCTTGCAGGCTCCAAGTCGTTTGCATTACCGGACACCGCTGCCAGCGGAGATACTTTTGCTGCTTTCTTTGCCGGAGAATAGGCAGCGAACAAAACTGTTACCAAGCCCACAACGATTCCTGCAAGAATACTTGGTACGCTAAATCCGAATGTAGGCATCGCTTTGAAAAATTCCGGACTTAGGAAACGCAAAATCGCGCATAAGACCCAAATGACAACTACACCGATGGAAATACCCACAGGGATCGCCAAACGGCACCAACTAAGCGCCTCTTTCCGTACTAAGCGCATAACCTGTTTTGGTGTTGCACCGATACAGCGCATAAGGCCGAAAAATTCTGTACGCTGGGCTACATTGCTGTTAAGGCTGCTTGCAATCATCATAATACCAGCTAACATTACCAGCACAAACAATACTGCCGCGGCCAAATAAACCTGTAATAAAAAGGGAACACGGCTTTGTCCAAGCAATCCAAGCAGATTATTGTTGGAAGATATTTGTTCATCCGATAAATTGCATTGTTCTTTCAAATCAGCAATTTTCCCTTGTATATTTCTTGTGTTTGCAAATTGAGCGTAAAACATAATGCCGTAATCATTCGGTTCCCCGTCTGATACATTCGGATAAATAGTGCAGTAATCCTCTGTGTTCAAAATGATGCCGTAGGAGTCGCCACTCATTATCGAGGCGGTATTATTCATAAATCCTGATATGGTAAAATTCAGTTTGTCGCCATCAGGAGTTTCTACGGCAATGGGATCACCAATCGCAACACCCATTATCTGCTTTGCATTTTCAGTCACCAACGCTTCATTACTTGTCTGTGGAAAAACACCTTCTTCAAGTTGGTCAGTCCAGATTTCAGTTATATATCTTTCATCACAACCGCATATCGCTACATTTTTTCCACCCAAAGTATAGCCTAAATTTCCACGATAATTGAGAACGCCATACGGTGAAAACACTTCTATATCAGGCCGTGAAGCGATAATTGCAGCTTTCTCATTACTGATATTCCGAATGGCAATATGCCAATTCCCAGACTCCTGCTGTGCCTGCAAAATCTGGCTGCGGATGAACATATCTGCCATTCCAAAAATAGTTGTAACCAGAAACACAGCCAGCACAATGCAAAAAATAGACATTCTGCTTTGCTTCTTGTGGATTTTTGCGGATATGGGAACAAGGTCAAGATAATGCTTCATTTGTTTTTCCTCCCAAATCCGTCAAAACGCCATCTGATACCCGAAACACCCGATCAACGGATGCAGTCAAATTCTTATTGTGGGTAATCATCAGGATTGTTTGCTGATAGCGGCGGGAAGCCTGTGTAAGCAAGGTAATAACATCCTGACTATTCTTGCTGTCCAGATTGCCAGTAGGTTCATCCGCCAGAATCAGTTTGGGCTTTGTGATTAACGCCCGACCAATGGCAACACGCTGCTGCTGTCCGCCGGATAGTTGGCTCGGCAGGTGACGCCGACGCTCGGTAAGGCCCAAGAGTTCCAAAATTTCTTCTACTGCTGCCGGGTCTGGTTTGCGATAGTCCAAAAGAAGCGGAAACATGATATTCTGCTCCACATTCAGCTCGGAAACCAACTGAAAGGATTGGAAGATAAAGCCGATATTACGACGGCGGAAAATCGTGCGCTGTTCCTCTTTCATGGAAAACAGGTCTTGTTCATCAACCCAAATGTGGCCGGAGGTAGGGGTATCCAAAGCTCCAATACAGTTCAGTAATGTGCTTTTGCCAGAACCGGATTCACCCACAACGGCAGCAAATTCGCCTTTATCCAGAGAGAAGGAAACCTTCTTCAACGCTTCGACTTTCGCCTCACCCTTTCCATAAGTTTTACATAAATCTTGTACTTTCAATATTTCCATAGTCATCAGTACCTCCTTTCTCAAAAGGATAGCAAAAGCAGCTTACAAGCAGATGAATTTGACCTTACAGTTCCGTAAGGAAAGAAAGTGTAAACCGCGTACCTTTTCCAGCTTCGCTTTGTACGGAGATAACACCGCCTTGCCCCTCAATAATGGACTTGGCGAGGGGAAGCCCCAGTCCAATTCCTTGTGTATCAAGAGAATGTTTGCTGCGATAAAAGCGTTTGAAGATATGATGAATATCTTCCGGGGCTATACCGTTACCATTATCAGAAATAAAAATACGAAACACGGCAGGAGTGCGATCCCATGTAATATAGACAATGCCGCCAGCTTGTGTGTGATCCAGCGCATTTTTTACAACGTTTCCAATCGCTTCGCCTGTCCATTCCATGTCACAAATAAGCTGCTGTTCACCATCGCCATCTATCTGAATCTGCTTGCTTTCGCTTTTAGCCCTTGTGGTTAGGTCATTGACTGAATGAGCTATCAGCTCGGACACACGGCAACTTTTTTTCTCAAAAATGATGTTTCCCGTATCCAGTCGGGTTATCTTCAACATGGATAAGATTAACTGCTCCATACGCTTTAGAGAAATACCCATCTTCGCCGCAAACTGTTTGACCGTTTCTGCATTTTCTGGCTCACTTTCAATGATCTCCTGATACATAGCGAGGGCTGCCAGAGGCGTTTTGAGCTGGTGAGATATATCGGATATGGTGTCTTTCAAAAACTCTTTTGCTTTACGCTCTGTTTCGTTTTTGGATTGGAGCATAGTTGCAAGCTGTTCTATCGAAGAAAACACTTGATAGATTGCACCCTCGTAATTCTGTGGCAAATGAGAAGAGTAATCCCCGTTGATGTAATTTGATAATATTTTGTCGGCCTGTTGGTACAATCGCTTCCTTTTCCAGAAAAAAACGAATACTCCTATGGTAAGCACAAAGAGAAAAAATAACACAGTGCATAGCATGATGAAGAAAGCGGAACGCTGAAATTGATTAAAAAAAGGCCGCATACTGCTTTCTGCCTGTTTTCCCAAACCCGCAGCCGTTAATAATGACCTGCCATTTTCACTAATGTTCGTATTAGTAAAGGCAACTGCTATCACTTCTTTAGAAACACCCTGTTCCAAAAGTGAGGACGAAACCGCTTCATCGTGTTTGAGCCATAGGACTTCCACATCGTTCACCTGATAAATAGTCAAAACGGCTCCTGTACCTACAAACAACAGGGAAAACAAAATTAAAAATATCAGGAAGCCTTTAATCTGTCTATCTTGGTACAAGCTCATACAGACACCTCTTTCCATTGGTAGCCAAATCCCCGGATGGTTATAAGGTGTTCTGGATGGGACGGATCGGTTTCCACTTTTTCACGAAGCCGCCGTACATAGACGGACAGGGTGTTATCATCAACAAAATTTCCTGTATCATCCCACAGCTCATTTAGAATGATGTCCCTTGTCACAACGCGATTTGCATTTCTTACCAGCAGGCAAAGCAAACGATATTCAGCGCTTGTCAAATCCAATGCTTTTCCCTTTAAGGTTGCACGGCTACCCAACAGATCAATGGTAATGTCGCCACATTCCATAGAAGTGTTTTTTTCGCTTTTGGAAACTCCGGCCCGACGCAGCAGCGCCCGGATACGGGAACACAATTCCCCCAGCTTGAAAGGCTTGGTGATATAATCGTCCCCGCCGCTATCTAACCCACGGATTATGTTGACTTCTTCATCCGATGCGGTCAGGAATATAATCGGGACTTTCTGATTTTCTTTTCGTACTGTTTCACATACATCAAATCCAGTTCCATCTGGCAGGGTGACATCCAAAATCAACAAATCGTATCTGTCGAGTTTGGATAAGTATTGTTTTGCTTCAGATACAGTACGGGCAACTTCAACATCAAATTCATTCTTTTTCAAAGAGTAGACCAAGCCATCTATCAGACTAACATCATCCTCCAATAGTAATATTCTATTCATTTTTTAATTCCTTTCCTTGTTTTGTCCGGCCATCAAGCGGCTTCTCCGCAGTTTTAGGAATCAGCCAAACACCGGCCATTTTCACAGCGCCGGGGATACGCCCTCCGGCACAATAATAATTTACCCTACGAGGTGTCACGCCCCACTTTTCGGCGGTCTCTTTCAATGTCATATAGTCCATTTCGCACCTCCACAGAATACATTATAGTTCTTTATCTCGAATAGTACAAGTTGGAGGCTGCACATTGATGAAATGAAATACTACTTTATATAAAATTTCATTACATTCTCATAATCCAACCCGAAATGTACAATGACATAGGGTGATATGAGAATGAACCAAGATGAAAGAAGGTTTGACTTTCACGGCCTCGGGGCAGCTCTCAAACGAGCCAGAGAAGAAAAGGGTTGGACACAAGCCTATGTTGCGGAATTAGTAGACCGTGACTCCCGTACCATTATGAATATTGAGAACAAAGGTCAATATCCCAGCTTCGACCTTTTTGTTAAACTCATTACTATGTTTGACGTTTCAGTTGACCAGTTTATTCATGCGGACGGAGGGGCAAGGCCAAGCTCTTGCAGAAAGCATATTGATGTACTTCTAAACTCCATGAATGAAAAAGAGCTTGTCGTGATAGAAGCCACAGCCGAAGGCATTAAGAAAGCCAGAGAAACGGAGGTTCCAGAATAAGGGCCTCTGTTTTTTGCGCCATTTTAGGGGCTGCCGCTAAGTGGCAAGCAATGCCTCTGTGGCCACAAGTGGCACAAAGGCGGCTTGTTGGGGCTCGCCCCAAACCCGTATCTTCGGGCCAACATGGCCCGAAGTGTCAGCGTCGCTTTGCTCCTTGTTTTCATAATCTCAACGCTCCTTTTCATGCTTTCTGCCCGGCTCGGTGTAGCCCATCAGAGTGTCAATGTTCGCCTTGATCGTGACAATCTCCTGCATATCCCGTCGTGCCTTTTGGTATTCTCCATAGAGCTGTTTTTTCCTTGCTGTGAGCTTGCGGCCTTCTTCCTTCAGCACATCCATTTTGGGGAGCTTTGCCCCGCCCAGCAGAGAGCGCATTTCCGCTTGTGCAGCCCGGTACAGTTCAAGGTCGGCCTCATGCTCCGCAAGAAATTTCCGGCTGTACTTCGTCGCCTTATACTGCTCAAAGACCGGACGGGTTTTGGCATACTGAACCGTTGCGGCCTTTAGCCCGGCATTGGTTTTCATGGCCTGTTCTGTCTGCTTGATCTGCTCGGAAATGGCATGGAAACGGTCTGCCGCCTCGGTGGCCTTCTGCGCCAACTGCTCATAATCGGTCAGGCCATTGTCTTGTATATAGGCAAGAGCGGCGGCCATCTGCTTAATGTTAAATACCTTCGCCCAGCGTTCATATCCCGGCCCCTTACCGGCAGCCAGCTTTGCTTGAATATCCACCGCCAGACTGATTTTCCGCTCCGAGTGCCCGGGGCGTTTTTCTTTGCCCTCAATGGCGGCCAGAACATCTTGCAAGTCGTAGCCGTCCCCCAGCGTGGAGGCACGCAGACGGGTGAAGCGTTCCTGCCCTTGCCCGGTCAGCCGGAAACTGATACCGCCGCCCCGAACCTTCTTGACTTCATATCCGGCCCGTTTCATCAGAACAAGAAATTCATCCAGATCGGCGGGGCGTTCCGCCAGTACAGTATCAATGGTAAGGCGCAGCCTGTCCTGATAAGAAAGCGGCCCTTTTCGTTCTTTCTGCCATTCTCCATAATTCCGATACTTACTCTTGCTCCGGGGCTTCGGGTTCTCCACAATGGACAGCCCGTTTTCAAGACACAGCCTGTCAGAGAGCCGACGGAGGGCAAAGCTGGAACCCCAAAAGTTTCGGAATTTCCGGGTACAGTCAAGGGTGGTGGAGTTGTAATAAATGTGACAATGGATGTGCTGCTTGTCAGTATGCGTGGTAACGATAAAAGCGTGCCGCCCCTTCGTCCAGCGCATAGCCAGCTCATAGCCGATACGGTTTGCCTCCTTCGGGGTAATCTCGCCCGGATAGAAGGATTGTCGTATCTGATAGCACAGCACATCATTTTCTTTCTTCTGTTCCCGGCCCGTCATAGCGGCATAGCTGGCCTTTGCCAAAAGGAACTCGTCCGCCACGGTGGCCGGATCACATTCATAAGCGGAGATATACTTTCCGCTTTCTGTTTTCTCCGGGTCCTTGCCATAGTCCAGACAATCCCGGATAGCCTCGGCAATCGTTTCGCCTTCGCCCGCATGGCGCTGCAACAAAGTTGTGGTAGCCAAAAATCATCCCTCCTTTCCATGAGAAAAGGGCGACCCATTCAGACCGCCCCGACTTCGGGCCAGTATGGCCCGAGGCTGCTTAACTTGCCAGAAACCGGTACAGAGCGGATTTGCCTCCGTCCAGCGCCCAAAGAAGGGAGCCCGCCGCCGCTTGCAGTCCATACGGCGAAAGAAGGAAGGCAAGAAACAGAAATACAATCCCGCCTATGGGCGTCGGCGTGAAAAAAAGAGCGACACCCAGCACCGCCAGGATCACAGAGGCAATCGTCAGCAGGACGGCACAAATATCAAACAGGAATACCAGCAGAGCCGCCAGAAGGGACAACGCCAAAGCAAAGGGAGCAACCAATATTTTCAGCAGTATCTTCATCTTCAAAACCTCCTTTATCTATCCTTCCTACCCCTATTTTATCATGCCTGCCCGGGGACATAAATGTTGCGAAAGATTAGTAAATCCTGTCCCAAACCTTCGGGCCAGTATGGCCCGAAAACAGAAATTCGGCAGGACACATTCATGTCCTGCCGAATTTCTGTTATTCTGTTTCCTGCTGCGGGCAATCGGGAACTGTTAGCAGCGAAGTGTCGATAACAATATCCTCTGCTGGTTTCAAGAGCTCTGTCAAATCGTGCTGCCGTCCCACGTTGGTCACATCAATTTTATTCACGCATATTCCAATCCACGGAAACTGTCTGCTTAATTCATCCATCAAATCGTATATATCAGCAGTTGCCAGCTTATCATCCGATATGTAGCCGGAGCCTTGACGGTGAGAAAAACGATGCCGTTTGAAGAACCGGCGCAAGTCGTCATACGCCTGTCGGTAATTGGCTCCGGGGTAATGCTCTTTTAATTGATGGGTGTCCAGATCAAAATTTAAGGCTTTGAAATATTTTCTCTCCAAAACTCAAGCCCTCATTGCTGTTTTTTCCTGATAGTGGGTCAACAGATCTTCTTCATTGAAATCATCTGGACTGTCAGAATCGTCACTGTCACAAAGACGCCACACAGAAACATTATCCATAAACCATGTCTGCCGCTTCAAGGTATTGACGATCCGGCCGAACAGACTAAAATCCCTCGCTCTGCCGCAGTCACGGAATACCAAAGCGCCGGAACCATCCTCCATACGGGGAAGGCCCACGGTTTGGAATGTATGATTGATTGTGTTGTAAATGCCATCCAGCCGGTACTTATTTTCGGCTGTGATTTTATCATCATTCATGCGAATAACCATTTTCAGCATGGTATCAGCCTCCCTTCTTGAATTATTATATCATTATAGAGCTGGTTCTACAATCTTGAAAATCTGAATTTTTTATGACGGGCTTCGGGTCATGCTGGCCCGAAGTGGTAAAAAAAGAGCAGGGCGGCAAGCCCCGCAACGGAAGCCTGCCGCCCTCGTCTTACTTTGCCACCAGCTCGGAAAGCTCCCGCAGCACCTTTGACACCTCGCTCCACAGTTTTTCATAGTCCCGCTTCAATCCGTCGATTTCCTCCGGGTACACGCCATAGGTATGTGCGTGTATGGCAACCTGATTGAGATTGTTGGAACAGCGCCGTTGCAGAGAGATCAGCTCTTTTGAATATTATCCTCCTTGGGAGCCACCAGTTTCCCGCTTGAGAGCCACCTGGAAGTTTCCACCTTGAGAGCCACCCCGGACACAAGATATAGTAGTACTGCCTCTGTTGCTTCAAAATACAACAGAGGCAATAACATGTATAGCTTATTCAGACGATCATGATTCTATTTCGTCAACAAGCTTTTTCAGTTTCTTTGAATCATACAGCTTTCTCAGGTTTGTTTCATTTGTAGGGATTTCATAGGCATTATGGATAATCCTGTCCATGATGGAATCTGCCTGCGTTCCGCCGCCGAGCCTGCCATGCCATTCATCGACAGGATACTGTCCGACAAAGACGGTGGAATGATTCCCGCTGCGCTGTTCAAACAGCTCATAGAGGTTCTTGGCGTCTTTTTCGGAAATTTTGTAATTAAGCCACTCATCAAGGATAAGGATCTGATAGTTGCCGATCCTTTTCCTGTATTTTGTAAGCTCCCTGAGGTTGTCGTTCTGATTCTCAAAGTTACGCATCAGGTCAGGCATCCTGATATACAAAACCCTGTAAGTTTGTCTGCACGCTTCCACGCCAAGGGCGCATGCAAGGTAAGTCTTTCCAGCGCCGGTCGGTCCTGTGATGACAAGATTTGTTGCATTGGAAACAAATCCCATTGTGGCCAGATTCAGGATCGTGGACTTTTTTATCTGTCTGGAATCGTAATCCAATGATTCCAAGCTTGCGCTAGGATATTTAAAGTAAGCATTCCTGATCAGTCTGTTTATGAGCCTGTTCTCCCGTTCCTGTATCAGTGTTTCCAGAAGCAGTTCCAAACGCTTTTCGTAGCTTAGATCCACAAGTTTTATATCTTTTTCCTGCATTTCTATGATTCTTGCAAGGTCGCTTAATTCTAATACCGATAAACTCTTTTTTATTTCAATGTTCATTTGTCGTCTCTCCTTTTTTTGTAATAATCTGCGCCTCTGACAATTCCGAATTTCTGATTGTTTTCCTTGAACTCTGTGAGTTCTTTTGCACTGTTTATGCTCCTGGCATGGGAATATATAGTCTTATAATAAGGCATATGGTATTGCCTGAGCGCTTTATCACATGCTTTTTCAAGGACTTCCGGTGTATAGATATCCGCTATGGAAAGTATGGCTCTTGCTGTCTGCATGGGTTGTTCTTTCACTTTTGCCTCGTCAAACATCCTGCGGATTACCTCAAATGTTTTGGGGCCTGTTTCCCTTGCTTTGTCACAGAGATCTTCCACTGACAGATTTTTTTTGAGCGGCAAAGGAAGATGGGCTTGCTCTGTCCGCATACCGTTTGTCATATGTTTGGAAAGTATCGGATGCTTTGCTATCTCTGTTCTGTTATAATAGATAAATACAAGATGGCTGTTAAATTTGATATCCACCTTGTATCCGATATACCTGTATGGAACGGAATACTGACCTTTGTTCCACCATATATGAGAGTTGCTGCCGACTTTATGCCCATAAGACCATTCACAGACTTCATAGGGAATAAGCGGCAGGGCTCTCAAGTATGGTTTTTCTTCCGTTTCAAAGATGCTCCGGCGGCTTCCGGGGCGCTTCTGGAAAGGCTTGTCATTGAATTCTTTTACCGCTTTTCGGATTCCGGCATTTAATGCGGCTAATGATGGGAAGGTATCATTTCTGAGTTTTGCGATAACAGCCGTGGCAATCTTACCCACACTCCCTTCCACACTTGCTTTCTGCTTTGGCTTTTTGACGCCTGTTGGCATGATAGCTACGGAATAATACTCGCCAAGCGAAAGATACGCCTCATTTAGTATGATCTCACCTCTTTTAGGATGTGAGGTCACTCCGGTTTTTAAGTTATCACAGACAACTTTTACCGGTGTCCCGCCAAAAAACCGGAACATGTTTACATGACAGGAAAGCCATGCTTTTTCATCCATACTGGCTGCGGCTTCCACATAGCTTATCTGGCTGTAGGGCATAGTTGCAACAAACAGGTATGCTGTTATACGTTCCCCGGTATCCGGCTCCGTATAGCTCATTGCAGGGCCGGACCAGTCAACTTCAATCTCTAATCCGGGTTTGTGTTCTATGTGGCTCGTATAGTTTTTATCTGCCGTAAATTTCTTATAATTTTTAGCAAATGTTATATAAGAACATGCACGTGCCCCGTCTTTCTCACATCTGGCACAGTATTCTTCCCAAAGGAGCTTCTCTGTGACGCCTGTCTTCTTTAATTCCTTATGGACGTAAGAATAATCAACCGGTGCATATCTGGGCTTATATTTAAACTTATCCGGATAAAACAGTCCATAGAGTCTGTCGTCATCCCATTCAGAAATATCATCCCACGATCTGCCTGACTGTAAAAACAATGCCTGAACTTCGGCGACGGTGTTTCTGGATACACCTAAAACTTTTGATACCTCCCTTGCGCTTAGATTTTTTCCCAGAAGTTCGAGAATGCTTCTGACTTTTGTCTTCTTAAACATAAAAAGACCTCCTTATAGATTATTTGGTGATACTGCATTTGCAGTTCTCCAGAAATAACTATAAGGAGATCCATAATAAAATCAAATATACATGGCAGCACAATATGTTGTGGTGGCTCTGAAGGTGGAAAATATCCATTCCGGATGGCTCTCAAGCGGGAAACTGGTGGCTCCCAAGGAGGATAATATTCAGGGCTCAACTTTTCAGTCAAGCCCCCGTGGGAAGTTCCTCCTTTCTCCGCCATGATACAAAAATACCGCCCGTAGTCTCGTTTGGGCGGTACTTTGTGTAAGATTGGCAGTCCATTATTAAGTTTTTTATTATGTTCCCTTTGTACACCGTTGCAATGCACTTCCAAAGGATGACAGCTTTTTCAGGGAATTTGCACAGAATGACTTTCAGCTATTGATAACCACCAGATGCCGTCCTACGCAGTACCCCATCATGGAATTAAAAGAACTGGATACAGATACCGAACTGCCGGAACTGTTTTACCGTCTGTGCCCTTCCGCAAAAGAAGATACACTGGCAGCAAAGCAAATCATACACACCGTACACAACCATACGCTAACCGTTGTGTTGTCAGCGTTGTCCTTATCCGCAAGCGGCATGGAAGCAGAAGAACTGTTATATGAACTACAGACCTGTGGGCTGAGCATTGCTTCCGGTGAAGCTGTTGAATTATATAAGGATGGAGATTACACTGATGGACTGATGGCAGAGCATTTAAGGAAACTGTTACAGCTTGGGAAACTGTCTGATCCCTGTCTTGATGTCCTGCGTAACCTTTCCCTGCTTTCTGCCTCCGGCGTATTAAAAAAAGCTTTTAAGAACTGGCTGAAACTGCCCTCGTTAAATGATGTGAATTATCTTGCCAAATACGGTTTTATCCATGATGACAAAGAAAACCGGAAAATCAGTCTGCACCCACTGATAAGAGAGATTGTTGCACTGGAAACTTTACCGTCCGTATCAAACTGCCATACACTGCTTGACAGTCTGCATTGCATCTGCCTTGTGCATGGACTGGAAGTTAAAAGACCACAGAATGTGATTGATTCGCTTATCAGCATTACAGAAAATATTTTAGCAGACATACCAGAGGATTATCTGCTGTTCCTTCAGGATATGTTCCCATGTCTTGAAAAATATCTTGTGACGAACTATCTGCCAAAACTTGTAGAACGGATAGAGTATGTAATGAAACAGGATACGCATTCCTACTGCGACAGGGCGTTGCTTCTTGACTATAAGGCAGAACTGTTTCTTATCAAAAATGATTATAAAAATGCCTTGAAGAAACGGTTAAAAGCTGTCAGTATCTTAGAACCGTACCATACAGAAGATGCTGACCAGCGGACAGCAAATCTGCTTTCAAACCTGTACAACAATCTTTCCAATACATACCTGCTGATGAAAAAGACAAAAGAGGCTGCTGAAATGCTCCATACTGCTTTAACCATCCGTCAGGAATATGTACATCTTGGACTGGCAGAATCACATGATATGCTACAACAGTTGTTGAATCTTACCAATATGTTGATCCTCTCCAAAAATACAGATATTGCAAAACAGGTTCTTGCCTCCTATGAGAATCTTGTTTTGGAACATGAGGGAACACAAACTTTAGATAATGGAGTCTGCCAGATGATGTATGGTGCGATTGCGCTTTCCGAGGGCAATGCTAAAGAAGCCGAACTTCATCTTTTATCTGCGGAAAATATTATTTCGGAAGTCATGGGAACCGATAACGATTATGCCAAAACTGTTTATTTGTACCTGAATAACCTGTATTCCCGATGGCAGAAACCGGAGCAAGCTTTGGCATATAAAAATAAATACATTGAATGTTCCCGCCATCGTCAATAACATTTTGGTCGCCATGAAAGTTAGCGAAAGTTAAAACTTTATCCAAATCATAAAAACAATGTCAAAAACCGCATAAAATAAAGGTTTTTGACATTGTATATGCTGTTGTGAAACATAAATTTGCCTCTTAGTAAAAGTTAGCGAAAGTTAAATTATGCCCTCAAATGTCGTGCTATTCAAATCACTCAGTTCGCCCAAATATTCAATCAGCACCTTATCATTAAAACACACTATCTAAATTTGTTCCTAATTTTCTTCGTCATCTAAAATATCTTTGACCAATTTTTCAAGTTCTTTTCGATTTGGTAAGTATAACTCATATTTAGATACAAATAAATTACTGTCCATTCCATACGTTGCATATTCTACCAATAATTCATCCTTGTTTTTGCTTAATATAATTCCAATAGGCGGATTATCATCTGGCATATTTTCTTCTATTGCAAAATAACCCATATACATGTTCATCTGCCCAATATCTTCATGTTGAACAGAGTTTTTCTTTAAATCTATCAGAACAAAGCATTTCAAAATTCTATGATAAAATACTAAATCCACATGGTAATGAACATTATTGATTGTTAAAGGATACTGCCGCTTAACGAATGTAAATCCTTTGCCCAATTCCAACAAAAACTTTTGTAAATTGTCTATAATTTTTTGTTCCAAATCATTTTCACTATACTTTTCCTGCTCTGGAATATTTAAAAATTCCAACGTATATGTGCTCTTTACAATATCTTCCGGACTTTGGCACTCAATGCCATTTTGGGCCAACTTTAAAATTCCTTCTTTATCCCTGCTGGAAGCCAATCGCAAAAACAACGCTGAATCCATCTGTCTCCGCAATGTTCTGACATTCCAGTTTTCCACAACACATTCTTTCTCATAAAAGCTGCGTTCGAGTTCATCATCTATTTTTATCAATTCGCATATATGGGACCATGATAAATTGTCAGACACTGTCTGACAATTTGAATATTTTAAATAAAACTTTCTCATATTATTTAAGTTTGGACGACTATACCCTTTTCCCAAACGTAATGTCAGCTCCTTTGATATTGTGGAAAGCAAATTTTTTCCATATGCTGCTTTCGCATTGCCATCCTGTTCAAATTCAACAATGTATTTTCCAATGCTCCAGTAAGTCACCGTCATCACTTTATTTATTGATGTCGCTAATTCATTTTTTGATGTATTTACCAATGCTTCAATATCCGAAATCATTTTTTCAAAACCTGCTGAATTTTTTACCAATTCATCCATAGCATTTCCTTTCTAAATTTGTCAGACACTGTCTGACAAATCACACATTATTTTTTTCATTCATGCCATATACTGAATCCTCTGCCACCATCAAAGGTTTTGTCCATGGCCCCAAATCATAAACTACTGATTCAGGCTTAATATTACTGCTCATCAGCTCCGCCTGCTTAATCACGATGTCAATAGCTCCTTTAGCTTTCTCCGGCGGATACTTATACTTTCTCAGAAGATGTTTTACCTGCGTTCGCATATAAGCACGGGCAGACTCTTTCTTATCCCAGTCAACCGTCCTGCTCCTACGAATTAATTCAGTCAATTCCTGTGCCATTTCCACTAAAACCTCATCTTGCATCTTTTTAAGGACTTCGGAATCTGCTGCCAGCGCATCATAAAATGCCAGTTCCTCCACTGACAAACCCTTTTCATCCCCAGCCTTATATGCTTCTGTCATTTCCCTTGACAGATTCAATAATTCTTCTATTACCTCTGCGCTGGTAATCAATCTGTTATTGTAAATTTTTAATAATTTCTGCATCTTCTCCGAAAAAAGCTGTGACTTTACAACACCAGTCCTTGCAAATACACGAATGTTGTCCTCCAGCAATTTACGCAGCATCTCTGCGGCTATATTTTTATGCTTCATTTTACGGATTTTGTCCATGTATTCATCAGACAATATTGAAATTTCAGGATTCTTCTTACCAGCCTGTGCAAATATATTATACACACCGTCCTGTTCTATTGCCTGCTCAAGCATTGTCATTATTCTTGCATTGATTTCGTTCGAGGTAATCCCCACCCGTCCTCCGCACTTGCAGAGTCCATCCTTAATACTCTTAAAAAATTCAATTTCCTGCTTTGTAGGTAAATCAAGCAGACTTCGGCATAAGGTTTCTGCTTGGCTGAGTGCTGTGGCTTCTTTGATGTACTCCTTCTTTTCATCTTCCTCAAATTCAAGGGCAAAATTTACGCCGTCTGCAATAACAGCCAGTCGTTCTGTATCTGAATCTCCAAAGAACGCTGAATAGTCAAATCCATAAAAGAAATCTCTCATAATTTCAAGTTTTCCAAGCGCAATCGAATAAGCCTGTCCCAAGTCAGAAATCTTATCCTGATCTCTCTTTGTATACTGACTTAAAGCTGTCTTCAGCTCTGCAGCCATGCCGATATAATCAACAATCAGTCCGGCTTCTTTATCCTTATACACTCTGTTTACACGCGCAATCGCCTGCATCAGATTGTGACCTTTCATCGGCTTATCTATATACATGGTTGCCATTGATGGAACATCAAAACCAGTCAGCCACATATCCACAACTATGGCAATCTTGAATTCGTTCTTTTCATCCTTAAATTCAACCATAAGCTGATCCCGGTATGCCTTATTTCCAATAATATCATGCCATTCTTCTTCATCCTTATTACTGGAAGTAAGTACTACCTTAATCTTATTTTTCCATTCAGGGCGCTTTTCCAAAATGATTTTATACAAATTAATGGCAATCCTGCGTGTCATACAAACAATCATTGCCTTCCCCGTCAGAACATACTGCCTGTCTTCATAATGTGCAATAATATCATCCGCCAGCAGGCTCAAACGCTCCTTTGAGCCAATGATTGCCTCTATGGATGACAGATCAGATTTGGATTTCTCTATTGCAATCTCAGATGCTTCCGCTGCCAACTTATCATATTCTGCATCTATTTTCTTTAACAGGTTTGCATTCAACTTGAGCTTTGCGGTACGATTTTCATAATAAATAGGCACAGTTGCACCATCCTCAACCGCCTGTGTCATATCATAAATATCTATGTAATCGCCAAAAACCTCAACTGTAGATTTATCATCAAAATCAATTGGTGTTCCGGTAAATCCTATGAATGTGGCATTGGGAAGTGAATCCCGCATATACTTTGCCATTCCATACTTCCACTCGCCTGTTTTCCTGTCCAGCTTGCCATCAAGTCCATACTGTGACCGATGCGCCTCGTCAGCCATAAAAATAATATTGCTTCGCTCGCTTAAAATTTCACTGCTTTCTTCAAACTTTTGAATCGTGGTAAATATAATTCCGCCAGCATTTACCCGCAACAAATCTTTCAGATTTTCTCGGTTCTGGGCTTGTTTGGGCGTCTGACGCAGCAGTAATTTTGAACTGGCACAGAACGTACCAAAAAGCTGGTTGTCCAAATCATTACGGTCTGTAAGAACAACAATGGTTGGATTGTTAAACTCAGGGTTGCTGACAATACATCCTGTATAAAATACCATAGACAGACTTTTGCCGCTCCCTTGCGTATGCCATACTACGCCAACCTTCCGGCTGTTTTCATCCAATGATTTCTTAGTGCGTTCAACCGCTTTTCTGACTGCAAAATACTGATGATATCCCGCAATAATTTTTACTGTCTTGCCTTTGATGTCTTGAAACACAATAAAATTACGAAGAATGTCCAGTATCCTTTCCTTCGGAAATACTCCGTTAATAAGCGTTGTAAAATAATTTACCCCTGATTCTTCAGGTCTTTCCCCATTCTCCGATTTCCATGTCATGTATCTTGTAAAATCAGAAGTTATTGTTCCCACTCTTGTATCCAAGCCATCGCTTATAACATTAAACGCATTATAATAGAACAATGTGGGGATATCCAACTGATAATTCTTTATCTGCTTATAGGCATCCTCTACCATAGTATCAGCATGAACCATGTTTTTTAATTCAAAAAGCACCATCGGAATACCATTGATAAAAACCAGTATATCCGGTCTTTTATTCTTGTATTCTATGACGGTGTACTGATTGATAACCTTAAAATCATTTAATTGCGGATTTTCAAAATCTATCAGATGCACTGTGAAAGTGGACTGCTCGCCGTTCACACGATAAGAAACAGGAACACCTTCAATCAGATACTTATGAAAGGCGGCATTCATATCTTCTAACTTTAACAGTCCGAGGTTTTTTATGGATTTGTAGGCTTCTTCTATAATATCAGATGTAATTTTCGGATTTATTTTCAGCATAGCAGAGTCAAAGTATTCTTTCAAAATCACTTCATGGTAATCTCTGTCAATGTCTGGTCCATAGAGGTATTCGTATCCTTTTTCCTGTAGTTCTGATATGATGACCTGTTCTAATGTATTTTCATTAATTGGCATAACGTCCAATCCTTTCCTGCTATAAATCAAATATACTTATTTGCCCCTCTTTTAAAGATTTCATCTTACGTTCAGTAATTTTATCTTCTTTGGTTATTGTTCCACATAATAGAGGAGATTGCGGATTATACATCTGACAATTGCTATTAACTTTTTCGTCTGAATAATTTGCATAGCAATATTTACAAGCATTCTTACATGTATTATAAGAACCTATTTCTATGCTTTCAATACATCCACATTCTTCTCTCTGATTCTTATCTTTTTTTACACTTATCTTACAACCGATTATTTTTTCTATCAATTCCTTATCTATACAACAATTATGTCCTACTCCATACGAAGCCAAATCAATTTCTTCTGCACATGTTGCAATTTTCATCTTATTATCTTTAGCAATAAGCGAAAGTTCTGATACAAACTCAAAAAATCTACTATCTTCTAATTTTACTACATGAATGTCTTTCATATTTTTCTTTGTTTTAGCATACAAATCAACAAAACTTATTACCACTTTGTCCGTATATCCTTGCAATGCATTTGTAATTTCACGAAAAGCCTTGATATGGTATTCTTCTGTATATCTATCCGTAAAAAGAATGGGGTCGTATCTCCAAATCACTTTTTCTTTCCCAATTTTTGAAGACAATTGGCAAAAAGTATTTATTACCTGTTTTCTCTTATCTGGCAAGTTCGGCTCAATATCTTTTCCATAACTTGTCAAAGTAAACTGAAAATAATAATTATATTCTTTTAATTGATCTAACTTATCCATCATTGGCAAAGGATTTTTTGTCCAAAATACGATACAGTCCACCGTTTGTGGAGACAAATCAATCTTACTTACCTGATGAATATTCATTGGATTTCTAACATATAGATACCCCTCTTTAATTCTATTAATAAACCATTCCGAATAGTAATTTGGGATATCTGTTCTCCTACTCACACTTAATATCATCAAAACACCTCTATTATATGTTGCGCACTTCTACACATTGCTCTTACATTATAATCATCAACAAATTCATTATCTATTTCATAATCCCAATCCAAGTCACAACTCTCATGCGCTGTTCCATCTCTTTGGCCATCTTTTATACCATCATACGGATAATAATACTTATGTACTCGTATATTTTTTCCGTGATCTTCAATCATTTCTTCCAACAACTCAAATCTATCTCTCGCTAAATAATGATTGATGTCATTAATGATTATAAATGCCCTATCCTCCATACTTAAAATCACATTTTCAATAAGGTTATTAAAGAATTCTTCAATCTCATCCTCTCTTCCATTATAAACTACATGAGATAAAACATATTGTAAAACTAAAATATTTGTTTTAGCCATTTTTTGGTTTTTGAAAGTTTCGATAGCATCTTCATAAAAATATTGTATACCAATATTAGATTTTGAAAATATTTCCTTTGTCTTTTCATTGATATCTTCCCAATATTTATTATGTTCAAATCCAATGTACGATATTGGTTTTGAATATTTTTTATCTTTCTTAAATTTCCATAAAGCATACAAATCTGGTGAGGGTCCTGAACCTATTGATAACATGTTAATATGCGGCAACTCCATAATTTCGCTTTCTATAATATTCAGACAATCTCCTATTTCAGAAGCATATGCATACATATATCTGCAAACATAATATTGTACCATATATGAACAATCATAATCTTGTCGTTCATCTACTTCCCTAGACAAATGAACTTGATCCAAACATTTCCCACAATTGCCCGGACATTTCGTACAATGATTACAATCTTCACATACTCTTTTCGACGCATATTTCTTTATATTTCTATCGCAATATTCTACTATTTTATCAATTTTCATTTTTACCCTCCAATCATTATGATATACTAAAGAATCCACTGACTATAATCACTTTAAACAATAATTTAATGGCTTAGAGCAGGATGTCGGAGACATCGACCTCGCCAGACATCAGCTTTGGTAGCAAATTATCTCTCAATATTACAAGTGATTGACTTTGCTCTTCTAAAACTTGCTGTTGCGCAAATATAGGAGCACAAAAATCATTAAATTTGGCAAGTGTTTCATTATCAGGAATGACCGCAGGAATGTTTTTCATTGTGCTGCCAGAAACTTCTTTGAAGGTAGATCCCGAAGCCATACCTTCAATAATCGAGAGATTGCGTTTCAAAAAGAAATACACAAAAGCTGTTCCAATCTCCAGTTTAGGTACAATCGATTTGAAACCCTGATTTGTCGTTACTTCACCAGCAGCGATAGCAATGTAACCTATTGGCGCACGAGATGAGAATAAAACAGTTCCTTTGGGCATGATGGTTGCACTACTGTTCTTTAAGCCAAGGTCAGTGATGTCATTTTCACCATGGGAGATGAACTTTGACTTATTGATGGATAGATCCTTCGGCGTTATCCATGCAATTCCAGACTTAGTGTAATACTCTGGTTTGGCTTTAGAAGGCGTACTACCTCCAACAACAGCACCGAAATCGCTGATTGTACCGGTAATCCACTCAGGGGCAACATTATCAACAAATAATTCTTGAAAATAAGATTGAACTTGTTGCTCTAAATTATGGTTTATTTTTCTATTTACCGCAATTTTATCATCCAACAATTTTAGAATACCTGCGATGGCTTCCTGTTCCTCCAACGTCGGAACCATCACTGTTATGCCCTGAACCACATCCGTTTGAACCCTCTGCCTTCCAGAAGATCCTACCATTGACTTAATTGCCGGTTCTCTAACTAATGGGCTAGATATCAAATAATATACAAAATCTGCATCTACTCCTTCTCTTGCCCTAAAAACAATATACTCGGTAGAGCCAAAACCAACTTCTCCATCATCTAAAATATTAACTTTAGCCGTTTTCCCATTTTCCAAACATGGTGTTATTCTTGCCATAATAGTGTCACCATTTCGGAATTTTGTACCGCCTGAAAAAGATTCTAATTCAAATTCTGTGATATCCCTACAAAAGGGCTGTAATTTATCCATTGCAATTTTCTTTGCAATGACACCTTTTTTAATTGTTTCACGGGGATTGAATTCAACAATTTCATCTAATCTTTTTGGAAACCATTTTGCCATATATTCGCCACCTTCATCTACCTATTTCTTACGCACCTTATTCGCATTCCTTCTTGCCTATTATAATTTTAACCTCTTCAAAACCCCATTTTGTGATTTAGATAATCGGAAATCCCTTTCCTCTCCAATGCAAATAATGGAATATGTTGATTGATATATCTCAACTCATTCCATAAAATCTCTGGTGGTTTTGAAACAGGCTGACTGGTTACACTCATGTTATTTCCATAAATATGCGCCAACAGATTAAGCTCCATTCGGTACTTTCCTGTGAGCATAGATATTCTTTGTTGCGCTTTCTGCATATCAAACGGAATACTATTTAAAACTTTGTCATTCCCTTCAATTTCATCCTCATATTCCTTAAAATCATACTTTTCCTTTAGATTCTCATAAGTTTTGTAAACCTCTCCCAAATCAAAGTTCATACCCAATCGCCCCCAATTTATTCCTTATTTCATCTTCCAACTCACGCGATTTTGCAAACAATCCTGACAGTTCCGAAGTCAGCCTCTGCATTTTTTCCTCAAATGGCTCTCCGTTCTCTTCTTCCTGCTCTATCCCCACATATCGCCCCGGCGTTAAAATGTAATCCTGCTCTCCAATCTCCGCTAATAATGCTTCCTTACAAAAGCCCTGAATATCCTCATATTCTTTTCCCTGTCTCCAATTCTGATATGTATCCGCAATCTTTCTAATATCTTCTTCCGACAGTTCCCTGACTTTCCGGTCTATCATATGCCCTAATTTTCTTGCATCAATAAAAAGCACTTTATTTTTGGAGTGTTCTGTCTTTCCCTTCCGCATAATCCACAGTGAAACCGGAATACCTGTAGAATAAAAAAGCTGACTTGGCATCGCTACGATACATTCCACAACATCACCTTTTACCATATTTGTACGGATATTTCCCTCATTTGATGTATTTGAACTCAAAGAACCATTCGCTAAAACTGTGCCGCACACACCACCTGCCGGATTCAAATGATGCAACATATGTTGAAGCCAAGCGAAATTCGCATTTCCAACAGGAGGAATGCCATATTTCCAACGAATATCTTCTTGTAACCGTTCTCCGCCCCAATCTGAAATATTGAACGGCGGATTCGCCAATATGTAATTTGCTTTTAACATCTTATGTTGATCGTCGTGGAACGAATCTGCATTATGCTTTCCAAGATTCGCCTCCAACTGCCTAATTGCCAAATTCATCTTTGCCAATTTCCATGTAGTAGGGTTGCTCTCCTGCCCAAAAATAGAAATATCCCTGACATTTCCCTGATGTTCCCTGACAAACCGTGCCGACTGACAAAACATACCACCACTTCCGCAAGCCGGATCAAAAATCTGTCCTTCAAATGGCTCTATCATTGAAACAAGGGTACGAACAATACAAGAAGGTGTATAAAATTCTCCACCCAGTTTTCCCTCTGCGCTTGCGAACTTACTTAGAAAATATTCATATACCCTGCCTAAAACATCCCTTTCCTGCGCTGCTGTTGAACCAACTTCAATATTCGTAAAAAGTGTCACAAGTTCTCCAAGTCTTGTTTTGTCCAACTCTTGACGGGAATAATTTTTAGTCAAAACCCCCTTTAATGAATCATTCTCTTTTTCTATTGCATCCATTGCATGATCTATAACCTTGCCAATATCCGTACTGGTGGCATACTTTTTAATTTCACTCCATCGAGCGTCTATAGGTACATAGAAAATATTTTCTGCTATGTATTCGTCTCTATCTTCTTCATCTCCATAACCTTCTGCTAATAATTGTTGGTATTTTTCTTCAAATGAATCAGAAACATATTTTAAAAATATAAGCCCCAATACTACATGTTTATACTCTGCCGCATCCATATTAGAGCGTAATTTATCCGCCGCCTGCCACAGCTTCTCTTCGAATCCTATATTCGTAGTCCCTGTTGCCATAATTTTCCTCCAAATCTAATATCTTTTGTTCCATCCATATAGATTATGCCACCATGCTATGCTTAAAATCACTTTTGCCTTGCTCTGTCGCGTGCCCTCTCTTCCTGACGCCTTCTCACTCTGACATTTGCGTTTAATCTGTCATATAATTTAATATCTTCTTCACCGTCATAAGAAAAAGTAATAGCCAATGCGTAATCCTGCGGCATTTCCTGTTCGGCATACTTAAATCTTTCTTTACCAGTAACCAAAATATATATGTATGGATCATTTACGTCCCAAAGTAAATCCTTCCCACCTCTGGCTTTCTTTTTCCAAATACGTTGTTGCAATGTTCCTTTACTAATTTCCTTATATCCCGGAGAAAAATCCGCTTTATATTGATTTGGAAATTTATCCAAATCATCTTCGTTGTCTTGCCCTGACTCCTTTTTTGCCTTATACTGAACTAACGTCTCTTCATCTATCTTCCTAAAAACCTCAAACCACAAATTATTTGTTAAATAATCCTTTCTGCTAAGTCTTGTTATGGGATTATATGCCAAACTGATTGAAATAGTTTTATCTGCCTTCGTCAGCAAAAACTCTTTAGGCATTGGTATTTTATAAAGATGAAAAGAGCGTAATGAAAGCCTGTCCTCCGCAAATAATGTCACTCTGTTATAATCGGAATATAATACACTTTCATCGGCTTTTCCAAACCCATACAGCCGAAGTCTTCTTTCTTGTTTGGGATTATCTTTACCTGTATATAATCCATCTTTAGATTTCTCGCCCCATTCAATCATATCTTCCGTACATCTTGCTGAATTTACTAATAATGAACGTATCAAGTTTGCAGACGGCTTCTCATTCAATTGTTTTTCTAATGCTCTTTCTATTCTTGCTGCTATATGTGTAACATGCGGAGCAGAAAAACTTGTTCCACAATATCCCTTAAATATTTTATCATTACCATTATTCAGTGTAGGCTCCAACAATCTCATATCTTTTTTAAACCATTGATTTCTTCCCCTCGTAAACTGTGAAACGGCAAAATTCCCACCATAATCAACAAAATCAGGTTTTATTGCTTTATTTACTCCTTTTCCTATTCTGGTAAACACAGATAGATAATCTTTCTTACCAACAGAAATTCTTGCAATCCCATGAGGAATCGCAGATGGCTCATCAAATCTGGTTATAGATCCAACAGTTATTCCTAATGCTGATGTTGCTGGAGCAATAAGCCTATGTTCCTTCTGAAATAACTGATCACGACATTGTTCCATTAACTGTTCACGTGAAATAAATTCCGCCAACTCCGGATTATCTAAATTTCCTGCACTTATAACAATGACAATATCCAACTCTCGTGATAACGCATCCAGCATTTCTGCCCATGCAAACTGCCGTCCACCACAATACAGCTGTTCTCTGTCTCCAACAGATAAATTGAATATTCTACATCCAAATTCGTCATGAAAATATTCTATTGCTTCTTTTACCATTTGCTCTGGTCTTTTGTCCAATGGGAAACAAGGCTCTCCCTCTTCATCATGCATTATTTTTCCATTACAAATCCTAACCAATGGCTTAAAAATATTGGTCTGCAGGCATTTATCAAAGTCTCCATACACTACAATGCCTGCAACTCCCGTACCATGTCCATTCATATCTGTTGTTGTATTTTCCGTCATATCAAACTCTTCCTCGGCAACAACTACATGCTCTAATAACGGGTTTCCAGTATACACTCCTGAATCCAAAACTGCCGCCAATGGTGCTTCATCTGTTAATTCGTCCTGTACAATAGGTTCATAATCTGACTTCAATAATTCAAATGGTTCTGAAGAAACCTTACTAAATGGCAATTCTATCATTGCAATAATATCCATATCTAATAAAGCATTTAGCGTAAATTCATTCACTAATACTCTTCCCAAAAGTAAACTTGGTGTCTGAAATAAATCCCCTAACAGCTTACTTCCTCCAGTTCCTAAGACATCCCTAATTTGCCCTTCAACTTCAAGTGCTGTCGTTTTTTCTCCATTAAACCAAACATCTATATTCACAACAAATAATCCCGTTGGAAATAAGGCAGCATTTGTAAAATACTCTTTTAACCTGACTCCTATTCTGTCTTCTCTTGTTACTGTTCTTATGGTATCTATACAGCAAAATATGTCTCTTCTCTGCGCATATGTCATAATAGATTCACTTTCATCATCTTCTTCCCATAAATTTCTTTCATGATTAAACGCCTGTATGTCATTCACATTTTCAAATTGAACTACAAGTTTGGACTTATTACTATTTGGTATATCAGTTTCTTCTACTAAATACATATTAAATTTGCGCACCAAATCTTCAAGTCGCTTAGGTGAAAGCGCATCACTCATTAATTCCAAGACAACAAGATTTTCAGACTGAATTCCAATATCACGTCTTTTAACTAAAATCTCATTTAATGATGTCTCCAATTGTATTTTCAGTTCCTCTCCATGTTGCTTCCTATTGCGTACAGGTGGATGTGGTGCATTTTTATATGGCGGAAACTTATACGGTCGTACCATTTCTTCTCGCATTATTTCAATATGATTATATTCTGCCATGCTTTAATCCCCCTTAATATCGAGTTTTTCTCAAAGAAACATTTTTTTCCTGCTTCTTTACTGCTTGCTCAATATCGCTTTTTGTATAAATTTTTTTTCCGTCCAATATGCATTGCTTCATTATTATTTGGCAAACTTTTTCAATATCTGAATGCGAAAACATCTCCAGTTCATTCAGATATTGTTCCAAAACATGTACAGGTCCTTTAAATCTCTTCATTCTTAGTTCAAACAACTTCATTTTTTCATCATTGGAGGGCATATCAAAGCGTATAGTTTCATCAAACCGTCTCCAAATCGCATAATCCAATGACTGTTCAAAATTAGTTGCTGCAATAATTAATGAGTGTCCTTTATAATTATCAATTTGCTGCAGAAAGGCATTAACAACTCTTTTTATTTCTCCATGCTCTGTATTATCATTACGACTTCTTCCAATCGCATCAAATTCATCAAAAAAAATCAACCAACTATCCTTTTTTGCATAGTCAAATACTTTACTAATATTGCTTGCAGTCTCTCCTAAATATGATGAAATTAATGCATCAAATCTTACATATAGCATTGGAATCCCTATTTCTCCCGCTAGAGCTTGTGCTGCTAACGTTTTACCACATCCCGGCGGTCCATAGAACAATGCTCTTCTTATAGGAAAGACCCCGTTGCTTACTAATATATCCCAGTTATTAAATTCTTTTATTATCTGTTGCAATTGAATAATTCTATTTTCCGAAACAATCAAATCCGAAAAATATTTTTCCGGATATATTATTTCAATTAAGGGCATATCTTTATCTTTATCTCTTGGAGTGTTTACAGAAAAAGTATTTACACTTTTCTTTTTATAATTTCCATTCAAAATTAATTTCAAATCGTCTGCCAATATACCATGGTTTTTCTTTTTTTCATCTTCAATTATTTCTGTTGCCACAGCATAAAACATTTCTTTATTATCCTGCTTAAAACTACTAAATAATTTTTTTAATAAATCGGCTCTAGCCATTTGTAATCTCCTTTCAGACCAGCATTGTTTGAAGATTATTGCACTTCTAAAATTTTTCTAATTCCGAAATCACATTCATACCTACAGTATTCTTTTTGCAAAATTCTATTAAACATACGATTGCTAATCTTTTAGGAACTCTGTGTCCATTTTCCCATCTATTAATCGTAGAAAAACTTACATTCAATTCATGAGCCAGTTCTTCTTGTGTAATTCCCAATTCTTTTCTAATACACTTAATTATCTCACTAAATGCCATATGTCTATACCTCCACTCTTAGAATATAGCACATGCTATAGCGTTAATCAATTCCTTTTGCTACATATTTACTTCTTTCCAACCAAATATCCACAAATTACATATTTCGTTCTCGAAAAAATATTCAACTGCTGTTTTCCATAGCAAATATAATAAATATTTTGTACGAATAGCATTGCTTATTCATCTCTGAGAAAGAAAGTATGTGACATTATTATATCTTTCTATTAATATCATCGTTCCCTACCTCTTCGCTTTTTCTGAATATTATCCATTACTCCGCAATGTTTTTTCCGATACTCATACTCTTTCAAGAACTCATCATAGACTGTCATCTTATATTTCATACTTTTTATTTTGCCTTCATCATATCCCATCCGCTTCTGATACTCTTTTAATTCTGTCATTTGATTGCTTGTCGGTGGTGGAAGCAGCTTTGCACGTTCTTCTAGGGAAAGCTTTGAAAAATCTATATCTTCTTGTCTGATAATTTCTGATTTTTTCTCTAAAACAGCTTCTTTTTTACCCTGCCACTGTTCATTGAACTCTTGAAAAACACTTCCATAAAAGATTTCTTCATCATTCTCATTCACGTCATTATCTACCTGAAAACGGTCGAAGGCTTCGTAAAATGAAATATTCCTGCCACTCTTTTTATCTGCTTCTACCGTCATCTCCGATTCTTTACCCCAAACACTCTCAGAATATGGAGAAACATATTCTGATTTATCCGCTTTTCCTCTCTCCTCGCTCCATTCCTCATAATCATCAAGATACTGCTTTGCTTCCTCAATATCCTGCATGGTACGCCTGTATTCCACCTGTTTCTGCTCTTTCTCCTGCATATACTGTCTGATCCCTGCCACTGTAAAACGGTTCCCAAGCTTGCTTCCCCTGACCGCCTGCGCTTTTCCTGCTTTACCCGCATGGTACGGAAGTGCATAACTAATGGTATTCCCTTTTAATCGTATATCCATGAGATATATTTTCTTTAACATCTCCACCACATCCGCAAGCGTTCTTGTTTCAGTGCTGTTCATTGCCAGTCTTACATAAGTCTTGATCTCTTCCTTAAAAGACAACTTATCATGCTTCTGCATCTGGCATTCCGCAAAACTTTTCCGTTCCTGCGTCCGTTCCTCATTATAGAATGTATCCCTGACCGAATGTGTCAGCCCCCGCTCCATGCACTGTTCCCCGAAAAACTGCGACATCTCTTTCAATTCCGGCATTCCCCTGCGGAAAGATTTACCATCCTTCAGATTACAGTTGCTCACAATAAAATGCACATGGATATGCTCTGTGTCCATATGCACCGCCCACATTGCTTCATATCCTTTGCTCCAAAAGAATTTATGTGCAAATTCCCTTGCTATCTTATCTGCTTCCTCATAGGTCAGCTTATCGTTATCATCCGGATGAAAAGAAATCGACATCTTTTGCGCCAGAATATCTTTCTGCTTGTAACGAGAATATTTTTTATCGTGCATTTTCCTTGTTATCAGCAGACTGTTAGCAAAATTATCCCTGTTACATCCAAACGCTCCGTACAGATCCGCTCTTGTCTTTTGGATTCCTTCTTTTATCTGTTCTTTTTTCGTTCCAAGAATATAATCTGCCGCACTTTTTAACTGTGCGACAGATTTGCAGTAACTGTAATTCACATTGACATTTCCATAAACCTCTGCCATAGACCACATTCTCCCCTCATTTTTTCTGTTTAGGTTATTTTCTCCCATATACGAAGCAGACTGTTTTCAATTTGTTTATATCTGTATTCCGTATATTCAAGTGGCTGCTTCATATCCATGCCGCCATAGGTATTGAATATCTTTGCTATCTGGTTGATATTGACTCCCTGTTTTTTGAGTTCCGCCGAAAGCTCTGACAATAAATTACGCACATCCTTCAGCGTAACGCCATCTGCCTGTTTTCCTTCACTTACCCGCAATAGATAATCTATAAAATCTGCATTGCTGCCGTATCCGCTAGCTTCTTTTTGTTTTTCAAACTCTGCCTGCAGCCTTTCATCGGTTCGGATATAGATTACTCTATCCCTTGTCCTGTTTCCCATAAATTTCCTCCAATCTGATAATGATCTCTCTATCTTCTAAAAACAACCTTGCATCAAAAAAGAACCAGACACATTCTTCTCAACGTGTATGGCTCCTAAATTCTCACTTCCTGTATCCACCTTTATTCAATTGGCTACTGACATTTGCAGTAGTGGCTACATTTTCAATATCACGATTTCAATTCAAATATTGGCTGCAATCCCTCTTTCCTTTGTCTCCATTCGATACCATTCACCGCATTTTCTGTAGCCTTGTCGTAGAAATGCTCCGTAAGCAGGACACATCATTCCCATAAGTCTGTCCGCTGCAAAAAACGCAGCTTCCAGACGAAAGCCTCCCCTCGCTCTGCGCTCCGTCCGGCTTTCCCACATCACTTTCCCATTCAGGCACTTTTCCACCTGCCGCCGATGTGGTGGGAATGATATAGGCAGGTAGTACCGTTGGCTTGCCAGCTCGTCAAAAATAAAAACCGGAGTGCCTGCCGGACACTCCGGTTTTTATTTCTTCCTCACTGTCTGCGCCACCGGTGCTACCTGCTCAGGGGGCTTTGCCCCCTAAGAACCCCCATTCCGGCTATCCTCCAAAACTGAAATCAAGGAACTCATTCTCCTCCAGTTCCTCTGTTTCAGCTTCCCCGCCATTTTGCAGAATACCACCGCCGGAACTTAATACCTGCATCTCCCCATTTTCTTTCAAATAATTTTCCGCTCGTGCATCATTTCCTGTTGCCAAGATATTCTGCTGCAAAAGGTAAATGCCGATAAGCTGTGACAGGTTGCCAAGCACTTTCTGTTCCACCTTTTCCACGATCCTATCTGCAAAGGCATCCTCTTTTTCCCTTGTTTCCAGATAAGGATCATCCGATATTGCCAGATGCCTGTCATAAAAATCATTGATTGCCTGAATGATAAAGTCATTCTGCGAGGGAAATGCCCTGACAGCTTCTGAGTGAAGTATTTCCCATGCCCGTCTGTCAGCTTCCTTTTCCTCATAAAACCGCACATTGCGGTTACGGATATTTCCTGTCATTCCTGCACCTTCTTTCTAGCTGCACTTTTTGTTGTGGCGCAAAATCATGTAACAGTAATATTCATATCCCTTTGCAGTCGCACAGATATCGTGATTAAAATGCGTCCTCTCCCGGTTATATTCCCCGACAACTTCCACGATTCTTGCGCCGCCGCCCATAAAGTGAAGCTGCATAAGGCTTTCATTATATTCATAATCCTTCAGCTTCTGAAAAATCTCCTGTACATAGGAAACTGCTGCTTCTTTCATGAGTGAGGCATAAGGCTCTGCAATATCCGTTTCCCCTGTCCTCAGATAATTTTCAATGACCTCGTTCATCAGGTTTGTTCCCGTTTCGTCCAGCACCTTATTGCGGATACGCTGCATGCACTGGAAAACACCGAGTTTCTCTGTCCATGATTTACTCTCCATCGCCCTTCCATTGTTTAAATACATGATGTTCATTGTTCCGTTGCCAATGTCGGCAAGTAAATTCATCCCTTTAAAATCTTTCAAGTTTTCCGCCACCGCAGAATAGCATTGCGGCATGACCGTACATCCGGCAATCTCAACCTCGTACTGTCTGCCTTTATAACGAAATTGCACAATCTTATTCTGCATCAGATATTGACGGAAAGATTCTCTCTGCGCCTGCACCCACTTCAACGGAAGTCCTGCTGCAAGATGCACTCTGGCAGAGGTTAATTCCCTTGCGTTCAGTTCTTTTGCAATTGCCGCAAGCGTCAGGATATAATTATCATCATCCGACTGCTTTTCAGCGATAAAGCTCTTATGACCTTCCCCGATAATATAGAAATGTCCATCATACTCCAAATAATCTTTACTGAAAGTTGGCGCTTTCTCACTCTTGATCAGCGCTGTTGGAAATACCCTGTGTGCTGTTTTGATATTCCCATATCCATGATCAATTCCTAAAATCAATGTTCCATTCATGTTATATTCTCTTATATTCGCCATAATTTTTCCCTCTCTTTTCGTTTTGATTTAGTGATAGCAGTAGACAACATCTTGAAGAACCACTTCCTCTGCCATTGCCTTAGCCTGTTCCCGAAGCTGCCACATTTCCATTGTAGAATCTGGATTCTCCGGTTAATGCTTCTGTAAATACTTTTGCATAATCCTTTCCAGCAATTCATTTGCTTCTTCATTGATTTCTGCCGCTTTTTGTCTCAACTGCCCTAAATGAACCAAATGATAATATCTTTCCGGCTGGTTTTCTTTCAGATACTTTTTCCATAAATCTCCGTATTTTCCTGAAAAGGTATTCTGCATTGCTTCTGTTTCTTCTTCGCCAATACGGATATTGGGATATAAGATACCGTCTTTTTCTGTGTAAGTGCCACCCATTTGTTCAAATATTGATAATTCTTTTTTCTGCCTACCCATAACTTTATCCTCCAATCATCTGTTTCTATCGTGATTTTTCCACTCTTTTAGCTGAACGATTATGAATACCTGTTTGTTTTTCATGCCAATCCCTGACCAATTTTTCTATCAGTTCCACTTTCTGCTTTGGTGTGAAATCTGCGGGAAAATACTGCGATAACGAATCTGCCCTAATTTTAATCTGTTCTCTCTGATTTGCTTTTTCCTCTCCCAAAATATCATACATTTTATCCATATCAATCCCCTTTGACTGACTCAGGCGTTTCATCCTGTTTGCCTGTGAAAGAGACGGCGTACACTGCTCCAAATCCATTACCGCATGAAGCTCATACTGCTCCTCTTCCTTCAGATAAGAAAGTTCCACCGCTATAGTAAACGCTATTTTCCCTTCATCCACCATATCAAGAATCTTGGGAATAAGATTTGTCAGACGGATATACCTTGCAATCTGGTTCCGGCTCTCCCCAACCTGTTTTGCTAAAAGCTCATCCGAACGAAGTACGGGCTTTCCGGTTTCTCCCACATTCTTTAACAGCTTCGTCCCAACTTGAGACATAGGTTCAGTAATTTTCTTTCCCTGCTGCTTCATGGCTTCCAGCTTCATTTTATAGGCATAAGCTTTCTCACTAGGCTTGATATGCTCGCGCTGTAAATTACTATCCACCATCGTTATCGTTGCTTCTGCATCATCCATCTGCACAATCATCACAGGAACCGTGTCTATACCTGCCCATTCGCTGGCTGCTTTTCTTCTGTGCCCTGCAACGATTTCATACCCTGATCCAATTGGGTTTGGTCTTACAATCAAGGGAACAAGTACGCCCTTCTCCTCAATACTCTTCGATAATTCAAAGAGCTGCATATCATGCTCTACCTTGAACGGATGCCCCTGAAAATCATGCAGTTCGCTGATCTTTACATTTTCTGTCTGTACATTGTGGCCGAAAATCCCACATATACTCTTTTTGCCAGTCTGCTCCATCTGTTTGTCCTCCTACTTTTTAATTTGATTATCAAGGTGTCTGATGAATGCTGGCAGTTCTAAAATCAAAAAAGACCGCCTGCTCCATACCACAAAAATATAGAAAACAAGCGGTCTTTCGACTTACCTATTATTCAGTTGTTGATAAGATTTTTCTGTAATGATTGAGTTTGTGAACGATACATTTTTGTGTCCACTCATACGAGTTCCATAACTACGGACACTTTAATCTCGTGAGAAATCTCTTTTTTCTTTCCAATTTCAGGTGTTCGGTTAAACTTAAAAATCCTCGCAAAGTGCGTAAACTCAAGGACTTCTACGAATCCTTCCTTTGTAGACAACATGCGACTTCCACATGCCCGGTCCCCGGAAACATATCCACTGTCGTCACTCTCTCCACCTCATATCCGCCTGCAAGGAACAGTTCCAGATCTCTGGCCAGGCTCGTCGGCTTGCAGGAAATATATAAAATATGAGTCACACCATAGGCGATGATCTTTCCCAGCGCCTTCGGATGGATACCGTCGCGGGGCGGATCGAGGATGATCAGATCCGGCTTTTCTTCTATCGTATCTATCACCTTCAGTACATCTCCTGCCAGAAATTCGCAGTTATCTATCCCGTTCAGCGCCGCATTTTCTCTGGCGGCCTGCACCGCCTCCTCCACGATCTCCACACCGACTACCCGTCTGGCCACAGGCGCCATCAACTGAGCGATCGTACCCGTTCCGCTGTACAGATCAAAAAGCACTTTGATCGGCTCGCTGTCCGCTCCTGCTCCTGCCTCTTTGATAAACTCACGCGCCGTTTCGTACAGCACCTCCGCCCCAAGGCTGTTTGTCTGGAAGAAGGAAAACTGAGAAATCTTAAATTTCAGACCCAGCAGTTCCTCATAAAAGTGATCCTGTCCATATAAAACGACAGTATCGTCATTTTTTACAGCATCAGCGACACTGTCGTTTTTCGTATGCAGAACTCCCACGATCCTTCCGTCCAATGCAAGAGCGCACAGCCGCTCCGCAAGCTCCGCGAGATCATGCTCCTCCTGCGTTGTCGTCACAACCGCGATCAGTATCTCCCCGCTTTTGCCCGCTTTTCTTACGAGCAGATGACGCAGATAGCCGGTATGGCGCAATCTGTGATAGAAGGAAAATCTCTTTTCCCGGCAAAATTCCAGCGCTGTCTTAACAATCTTACGATAATCTTCATCTATGATCTGGCAATCCGATACCGTCACAATATCATAAAAACTGTCTCTCTTATGCAGGCCAAGCTCCAGCGGACCATCCTTGCAGCCATCGCCAAAGGAAAATTCCATCTTATTGCGATAGCCATGGACCGCAGGACTTCTGCGGATCGGTTCAAAGACATATTTCCCGGACTGTTTTTCAAGAACCGGTACAAGCAATGCCTTTACCTGCCTCTCTTTCAGAGCAAGCTGCTCTTCATAAGGCAGGTTCCGGTAATTACAGCCGCCGCACTTCCCGAAATGGGGACAATCACTCTCAATCTCATTCTCTGCCTGTTCCAGCACCTCCAGAAGCCGGCCTTCCGCTTTGCCCTTCCGTATTTTAGTTATCATCACAGAGATTTTCTGCCCCGGTAATGCGTTTTTGACAACGCACGTGGTCCCATCCTCACACAATACAGTGGCCTTATTGGGAAACTTCACATCCGCCACCTGTCCCTGTACAATCTGACCTTTCTTCATCGCTGCTACTTCCTCCCGAACTTGTGATAATCCTCTGTATCAAATTCAAATACCTGATTCTAACACGAAAAAGCGGGATGTCTCCACACCCCGCCACATACTCAATTCATTTTGTCTCCGGCATTATTCTTCTGCTGCCTTCTCCTCCGTATTTACCGATGCAGCCTCGCCGGACTCATCCTCATCATCAAAAAATTCATCGTCAAAATCCTCTTCGAACTCATCGTCGAAATCTTCCAGATAATCCGGTGTGAAATAACGATATACTGCATAGGCAATACCGGCTGCTACCGCCACAATCAAACCGATAGCGATCACCCAACAAATCGGAGAAATCTCTTTCTTTTCCTCCTTTTTTCCTAAGAGCTCCTGTAACCTTTTCATATTGATGACATCTTCCAATCTATTCATAAAACCTTCCTTCCTTTTCCGAACACCGTAATCGGTATTCTATCTGTGGTCGTCTCTTGCAAATTATCGTCTTACATATTGTACCACTTTTGCATTAAATTTACTACACCTAATTCAATTTTTTGATCAGACTTTTTTTAATTTTGCGAAGGCGGCGTACATGACTTTCGTCCCCGCACCGTCGAATTCAACTGTCACCTGGTAGTCCCTGACGCCCTCTTCGATATTGCGTACAGTCCCTTCTCCATATTTCACATGTCTCACCCGGTCAGACACTTCGTAATCCGGTCTTTCTCCGGCAGGTGCCCCCTTAGATAAGCTGACGCCTGATGCGGCTCCTTTTGTAAAAAAAGGCCGGTTTTCTTCTTCTGTCCTGCGCGGTGTAACGATCGCTTTGGGCCTGAGCCGGGGATCATTCACCGGTCTGGTAACACCTACACCGCCGCCCAGCCCGCTGGCAGAACCCATTGCACTTATCTTTCGGCCGCCGCCAAATCCACCTTCCGAACTTTTTCTTCCGCCGCTGTCACCGCCAAATCCACTGAAATCTCCTCCAAAGGGCTTCTCCCGGAAATGACTTCTGACACTGGTATCATTTGAATAATCTTCCCAGCCCCGCTTTTTGACCGCAGGTGGCTTATGATCTAAAAGTTCCTCCTGTATCTCCCTCACAAACCGGCTGACCATATTATACTGCGTCTCGCCCCGGACCATACGCGCCCTTGCACACGTCAGCGTCAGATCCTCTCTCGCTCTCGTAATACCCACATAGGCGAGCCGACGCTCTTCTTCTATTTCAAGAGGATCATCCGCTGTGATCGTCATATAACTCGGGAACACGCCATCCTCCATGCCTGCAAGATATACATGGGGAAATTCCAGTCCTTTGGCACTGTGCAGTGTCATCAACAATACTCTGTTGTCGTCATCCGACACATTGTCAATATCGGCCACGAGCGCCACTTCTTCCAGAAACCCGCTCAGGCTTGGCTCCTCATGGCTGTCCTCATAAGCGATCACTTTATTCATCAATTCGTCGATATTTTCAATTCTGTTTTCCGCATCCTCTTCCCCGGATTCCTCCAGAGCCTTTACATAGCCTGTCGTATCAATAATATCCTGCAGCAATTCCTGCAATCCATAATACTCCAGTTTTCCACGAAACCCCTGGATCAGTGTCACAAAAGGCTGCAACTTGGCAGCGCTTTTGCCGATGGCCATAATCTGATCCGCCTCCCTCAGAGCGTCATAGAAACTGATCTGCCGCTCATCCGCATGGCTCTGCACTCTGGCGATCGTGGCGGCGCCGATCCCCCGCCTGGGAATATTGATGATCCGTTTTACCGCCACATCGTCCTTGCCATTGTCAATGGTCTTTAAATAAGCCAGGAGATCTTTGATCTCTTTCCTGGCATAGAAGTTTACACCGCCCACTACATCATAGGGTATGCCGGCAACGACAAAACGCTCCTCCAGCAGACGGGCCTGTGCGTTCGTTCGAAAGAGTACTGCGCACGCTCCATAGTCTGCCGTCGCTTCCCGCTTTTTCCTGCGGATGTCTTCCGTAATATATTCCGCTTCGTCATATGCCGTTTCAAATTGCCGGAAATGAATGGCATTGCCAGCGCCCTTATTCGTCCAGAGCGCCTTTTCTTTCCTGCCAATATTATTGCGGATTACCTGGTTCGCCGCGTCGAGCACATTTTGCGTGGAACGATAATTCTGCTCCAGCTTGATGACTTTCGCCTCCGGATATACCTTTTCAAAGTCCAGAATATTTCTGATATTGGCACCGCGAAATTTATAGATCGACTGGTCATCGTCGCCCACCACACACAGATTTCTGTACTTTGCGGAAAGAAGACGGATATATTCAAACTGTACTGTATTGGTATCCTGATATTCATCCACCATAATATAGCGAAATCTGTCTTGATAATACTCAAGCACATCCGGACAAGTCCGGAACAATTCCACAGCTTTGACGAGCAGATCGTCAAAATCAAGCGCATTGTTTTTCTTCAGCGTCCGCTGATACTCTCCATACACTTTGGAAATTTTCTGCGCAGTAAAATCCCCGGCGGCATTCAGCTCGAATTCCGTCGGAGAAATACACTCATTTTTCGCGGAAGAGATCGCTGAGAGGATTGTCCTCTCCTTCAGCATTTTGGTATCGATCTCCAACCGTTTACATATGTCTTTCATGACGGTCTTCTGATCGTCGGTATCATAGATCGTAAAATTGTTATCGTAACCAAGCCTGTCTATGTACCGCCGCAGCATTCTCACACAACTGGAATGGAACGTCGTCACCCAAATGCTCTCCGCACCATAACCTACAATATTGTCAACGCGTTCCCTCATCTCACCTGCTGCCTTATTCGTAAAGGTGATCGCCATGATATTCCATGGATTGACGCTGCACCTGTCGATCAGATAGGCAATTCTGTGAGTCAGGACTCTCGTCTTACCGGAGCCTGCACCTGCAAGAATGAGGACCGGGCCTTCCGTATGAAAGACCGCTTCCTTTTGCTGTTCGTTTAAAGTGTCGTATATACTCATCTTGATTTTTCTCCTGCAATAATTTGGGGAATGACCTCCGGATATAATGGCTGATGCCATCCGGCGGCTATCATGTCTGTCGATATTATATCATAACTTTCGCACCTTTTACAAACTTTCCAAATATAATACACTATCAATTCTTATTTGGGAGGAACCCATTATGAAACAAAAACTGATCAGTTTACTGCTCCTGTTCTCTCTGCTGCTCACCACTCTGGTAGGCTGCGGAGCTGCGACAGGGCAAAGCGCGCAGAATGCAGCCGCAAAAAAAGTTGTTTTAAATGAAGTCGCGCATTCTATCTTTTACGCGCCGATGTATGTGGCGATCGAGGAAGGCTATTTCGAGGAGGAAGGACTGGAAGTAGAGCTTGTGACGGGATTCGGTGCGGATAAGACGATGACCGCCGTTCTCTCCGGCGAAGCAGACATCGGATTCATGGGCTCTGAGGCATCTATCTACACATATCTGGGCGGGACTTCCGATCCGGTCGTCAACTTTGCCCAGCTCACACAGCGCGCCGGCAACTTCCTGGTCTCCCGGGAACCGATCGACGACTTTTCCTGGGATATGCTCAAAGGGACCGACGTCCTTGGCGGACGCGCGGGCGGTATGCCGGAAATGGTATTCGAGTATATTCTGAAGAAACATAACATTGATCCCAAAGCAGATGTCTCTATCGATCAGAGCATTGACTTCGGCTCCACTGCGGCTGCTTTCTCCGGCGGACAGGGACAGTTCACCGTTGAATTCGAGCCTCACGCCACCTCTTTGGAGGCCAAAGGCGACGGCTATGTGGTAGCCTCCCTCGGAACGGATTCGGGCTATGTGCCTTACACTGCATTCAGCGCCAAGAGCAGCTTTATCAAAGAAAACCCTGACACAATCCAGGCGTTCACCAATGCCCTGCAAAAAGGCATGGACTATGTCAACAGCCATACGCCGGAAGAAATCGCCAAGATCATCCAGCCCCAGTTCGAAGAGACCGACCTGGAGACGATCACCACGATCGTAACCCGCTACGCGGAGCAGGATACCTGGGCCGACAACCTGATCTTCCAGCAGGATGCCTTTGCCCTGCTGCAAAACATTCTGGAAGAGGCCGGCGAACTGGAAAGCCGCGTGCCTTATGAAGACCTCGTGACGACAGAATTTGCAGAGAAAGCCGCAAAATAATCCCGCTCTCCTGTCGTGATCCACATATATGGGCGAAACCTGCCGGCTGTCGGCAGGATAATTATCAGGGCATCCCACTGTCTCACATGACATTGCGGATGCCCTTTTCCTCTCCCGCATTCCCCGTTTTCATCTCTGTCACATATAAAAGACACCGCCGGCTGTGAACTGGAACATTCACAGCCTGGCGCTGTCTTTCTTCTTTCTCACATGAAATCTGTCGACCGCTGTTTCTCTGAGGTGGACAGATATTATCTCAGATTGAATGGAATGATCAGAATGTCACAGGGCCGCACTCCGTGTTCACCACACAGCTGCATCCTCCCATGCTCGTACCGCAAACCTGCGTGGAAGCCGGTGTTGCCTGAGGATCCCTTGCGAGCTGGGTATTATCCATCCTGCGGTCACGCAGCTCAATGAGCGGACTCGGCGCGATCTCATAGCGGTAGTCACAACCTCTGCCCGCAATCCGCTGACAGATCACATTATGACTGGCAACACTGCCCACATTGCAGTTCACAATATCCTGATATTCATAAAATCTGTAGTCCGGCGGAAGCTGCAACAGCGGTACGACACACTCTTCTCTTTGAGTATTGCCTGTCGTCGTACGTATGATCTCCCGCACATAATCTACGTTGGAACGCAGTATCAATATCTGTGGGAAGTCCCCGCAGGGGATGACTTCCATCCAGTCTTTGTGTTCATATTCCCAGAGCATATCTTTTGCCTTATGAAGATGTGCAATCTCCTGTACAAGACACTGTTCCCAGATACGGCGGATCGACGGATCACATTCTGTCTGCATACACGAATAATACAGATAACATTCCGTATACTCATGCATCAGCCAGTCTTCCAGCCATGTCATATCCGTATCTTTCAGACTCTCGTACTGGCTCACATGCTCTTCTTCGATCATGCCGATCTCCTGATACAGTCTCCGGCCCAGATCGGACTTGCTGTACAGAGGTGCCACATTCATATAGTAGTTCATCGTCTGCTGCTCGGCTGCAGTGATAATGCCCACATTCAGCTTTGTCTGCACAGAGGCCTCCTTGCCGATATGATGGAAAATGCTGTCTTTCGGATGTCTGTGCTCCGAGATCGTCGGGCGGGCAGGCATAATCTCCGTATAACCGCCCACCAGCTTTTCCGGACAGCCGCCATATTCATAGTCCAGCAGATTGGAATAACGATACAGATGGTCAAAATCTTCGAGCAAGGCAAAGTTCAGCGCATTCTTTACATTACAGTCGCTCTCCTGCTTCGCCAGGACGCTCGTCAGATCGACGGCAAGCTGTTCATAGGAAATCGTGTGCTCCAGTATCGTCTCATTCTTCGGTTTCAGACAGCTGATCCGCTTCTGTTGCTGCTGCTCGCTCCTGCGCACAAGAGCCAGTTCCCTCCTGATGTCATTATTGCCGCAATGTCTGGAAAAGTTTCTCGAAAACCACTGTGCCTCAAACTCGGTGCCGTTCATGAGAACAATACGGCATTTCGTGTAAGGATTTACTGTCTCTTTGTTGTAAGGACAGGGATACATCGTGTCCCAGTCCATAAACCATTTCTCAACCGGTATCGGTCTCTCCTCAAATGGATTAAAAGTCTGCATAGAACCTCCTGAAAATTACTTTCCATTTAGTTTATGCAGAATTTCTGTTCCCTTGACTGAATCGGACGTTACCTGCCGGAAATATATTGTTCCACTTCTTCTTTCTCGGGCATCACTTTCAGCGCGCCTCTTCTTGTCGTGATCAGACTGGAAGCGCCGTTGGCAAATGTCAGCATCTCCAGCAGGTCTTTCTCGTTCAGTTCATCCAGACCGTGTTCGAGCACATAGTTGAGAATGCAGGCACAGAACGTGTCTCCCGCCCCTGTCGTCTCGATCGTATTCGGATTGAGGAACGGTTTTGCCATCACTTTCTGATCTTTATAATACGCATAGCTTCCCTCTTTCCCGAGCGTCGCCAGCAGCAGGCGAATATTGCCGTAACGCTCCCGAATCCAGTCCACACCCGCTTCTATCGTATCGCAGCCGGACACAAACAAAATCTCATCATCAGAGATCTTCAGAATATCACACTGCCCCAATCCATATAAGATCTGCTCTTTCGCCTCGTCCAGACTCTTCCACAGCGGCGGGCGCAGATTCGGATCAAAAGAAATCAGAATGTCATGTTCTCTGGCAATACGCAGTCCTTTTTTCGTGGCCTCCCGGACGCCTTCGTGCGTCATGGAGAGCGTTCCGAAGTGGAAAATCTTCGCATCCATGATCATCTCCTCCCGGACCTCGGACACATCCAGCATCATATCCGCTCCCGGATTCCGGTAAAATGCAAAATCCCGGTCCCCGTCTTCTGCCGTATGTACGAAGGCAAGCGTCGTGCGCACATCTTCATCCTCATAAAGCGCTTCCGTACCGATTCCCAGCTCGTTCAATACATTTCGCAGCATAACGCCAAACTGGTCTTTTCCTACTTTTCCCATAAAAGCGGTCTTCTTTCCCAGCTTGTTCAGCATCGCCAGCACATTACACGGCGCCCCGCCCGGATTCGCCTCAAACATCGGATTACCCTGACTGCTGACTGCATTCTCTGTAAAATCAATCAAAAGTTCCCCCAGCGCCAACACATCATATTTCTTTTCCGCCATTTCTTTCCCTCCTGTAAGACATGATTATTGGTAGATATTAAGAAGCTCTTCCTTATATTTTATCAAATAGAACGGTAACGGACAAGAGATGTCTCCCTAATCCTTCTTCCTGTCCTTCGTCTTATTGTCCTTACCTGTCTGCGCTTTCTGGAAGCTGTCAATCACTTTTTCGATCAGCAGTTTTTTCACATACACGTCAAAACTCAGATAACAGATAAATGCAAACATGTGCAGAAAATCCTGCTCACCCTGCCCGGCTTCCGCAAAGGAACCCTGCGCATCTTTATACTTGTCCAGGACATCCTTTTTCAGGCGTTCAATCTGATCCCCCTGCAGGCGGAATACCTCATCATAGATTGCCTCCAGATTAAGACTGTCTGCCGTGCCGAAATAGTGCTCGGTTATCGGTGACATCAATGTCTGTATATCCGTAATCGACAATATATTTTTATAATAGTAAATAAAGATCAAAAGCAGCACATGCTCTTTGGAATATTTCTTTTTTACCGGCGGCGGGAGCAAATTGTTTTTTGCATAGTTATTAATCATTGTCTTTGTCAGTATTTTGTCATTGTCCGGGTCCCGCGTCGTATTTTTCAGGTTGCGGTCCATGAATGTCGTCACCTGATCCATATACAGATCAATGTTCGGAATATCTTCCGACCTCACATGCCCGATCCTGTCAAAACTTTCCATAATGCTGTTCAGCAAATCTTCTGTGTTTATCGTCATGTTCTACACCTCTTTTGATATAGTATATAGTTTTTAGAACTACATGACAAGCAGTTCTTTCAGATTCCCATTGTCTCTTTACTCCCTGACTTTCGTATGTTAAAATGTTAGCAGAGTAGCAAAGGAGGGTATCATGAACAAGAAAATCCGGACAGAGGCGGTCGATCATTTGTTTGACGCCATTTTATGTTTACATTCCAAGGAAGAGTGTTACAGTTTTTTTGAGGACCTGTGCACCGTCAACGAACTGTTATCTCTCTCTCAGAGATTCGAAGTCGCCACAATGTTGCGGGAACATAAGACCTATCTGGAGATTGCCGAAAAAACAGGAGCTTCCACAGCCACAATCAGCCGTGTCAACCGCTCTCTGAATTATGGCAACGATGGCTATGATCTGATCTTTGACAGACTTGCAGAAAAATAAAAGAACCTATTGATTTTCACCGGTCAACGGGCAAGAGGAAAATACCTCTTTGGGCCACCCGGTCTGAAAGATGATATAACTGAAAACAGGAGTTCCCGAAAGCCATTTTGTTCTGTAATGACTTGCGGAAATTCCTGTTTTCATTTTGATCCTTTTTTACAGATTTATGTAAACTTTCAGATCTTATCTTTCTTTTCGTCTTTGACTGCCGTCTGAGCGGTCTGAGGTTCTTCCTTCTTGATAACCTCTTCCCCCATAAAGCACTGTCCGCGGAATACACCGTTCTCATCCACGATCAGCTTCTTCGCACGTATATTTCCGGTAACTTTACCGGTGGCTGAGATCACGATCTTATCTTTTGCATTCAGATCTCCTTCCACCTGTCCTCCAACCATGATCGTAGACGCATTGACATTGCCCACGATCTTACCGGTAACACCAAGTATCAGAGCCTCTCCGATCTCCACATCGCCTTTGATCAGCCCATCTACCCTTGTCGTATCTTTTGCGTGCAGGGTGCCCTCAAACACGGCATCCTGCCCGATGATACTTTTAATGTTCCCGTTTACTGCGTCATTGTTGTTCTTCTTTGATAACATAGTCCCCTCCTAACCGTATACTTCCAACAGATCCAGCGGATCTATCAGTGTACCATCCTGTGTGATCTGATAACCCAATCTCTCGTCCGGAATCTGCATCTCATACAGTTCGCTGCCTGATTCCACTTCATCCCCCGCCGCTGCTCTTGGGTCGGAAGCCGCGCGATAGATCGACATATAACCATTTCCATGGTCAATCGTTATCCTGTGTCCATAAACCTCATCATCCTCTACGGAAACGACCGTTCCGCTGGCTGTGGCAATCACCTTTGTGCCAACAGATGCAGAGAATACCACGATCGGCTCCTGTATGGTCTCCTCCTGTGCGTCACCATCACCGCCCTCTGTGTCCCCGGCCTCTGCCGTCAAAGCTGCATCCGTCTCAGAACTCTGCAGTATGGTCGCTCTGCCCGCAAGAGGAAATCCTGTGGGAGTTCTTTTTTCCTCCTCTTCCTTTTCCTGTTCCTTTTGCGTCTCCGCATTCTTCGCAACTGTATCGCTTAGAATAGTAACCTTTTCGGTTAATTCCAGATTGTCCTTTTCAAGCTGTATATTATCTTCTGTCAACTCTGCTATCTGCTGCTGTAGCTCTTCCTCCCGTGGCTGCACCCTCTTTAAAGATGCCCAGAAAAATATTGCGGCGCCAAGCGATATTGCCAGTATCACCGCAGTCAGACTGAGAACAGTCGTTATCATTTTCTGCTTCAGATAAAAAGGATGTGTACCTCCATCCGGAGAATCAGGAATTATCATGATCGTATAAGTGATTCTCTTCTTATGCTTTCCGGATTCCACTTGTTTTCACCTCCGTACGAATGATTTTATCACACTTTTTCTGTTTTGTAAAATTTATCTTAATAACTCTGTAATATTTTTTTATTTTCAATGAAAGTTTTGTCTTCTTTTCTTTACTTTTTTTTCTTTATATGCTATTCTAGTTTTGTTGTATTCAACAATTTCATATATTATTTTGGAGGTATCTGAATGAACAAAGGTACAGTAAAATGGTTCAACAACCAAAAAGGTTATGGTTTCATTTCCGATGAGCAGGGAAATGATGTATTCGTACATTACTCAGGCTTGAATATGGAAGGCTTCAAATCTCTTGAAGAAGGCGCTTCTGTTGAGTTCGAAGTAGTGAACGGAGAAAAAGGACCGCAGGCAGTAAACGTAACTAAGTTATAAGATCATCTTGTAACGCTCTATAATCAGTTTTTCGATGTGCCTTTTCTTAATATAAATTGACCCGAAAATTCATTTTATTTTAGAAATACGCAATATTGTTTTAACGGATTATGAGAGGGACCAGCCTCAAAGGCTGGTTCTTTTTTTCCCGAAACATCAGAAAGGAGACTATCATGAAAAAAACGGCATTACTTTTTATTATGACAGCGGCTGTAGCTGCCGCCCTGCTGACCGGGTGCGGCTCAGAAAGCGCTGCAGTCCCTTCCCCTGAAACGGCGCAGACGGCTCCGGCAGCAGATAACGACAAAGCCGACACGGCAGAAAGTGACAGCCAGGAAACCGACGCCAAAGAAGAGACCGCCGAGGACAAACCATCCGCTGCCCCGGCCGGCGAAGATTCCGAAGATGCTCCGCTGCCCGGTGATTCCATCGGTCCGGTGAGCTTCATGCCCAATGAAAAAGGGTATTATATGGTATATGGAAGCAATACGCTCCACGCTTACTTCAAGCGCCAGGACGTGATCCCCGGCACAGGAAAAATGACGGTCCACAGACTCTCTGACGATTCCGTCGTGGAAGAGATCAACTTAGAGGACAAAGAGAAATGTCTTGTCGGTGAACAGGATTCCACATTCAGCCTGCTTGGCTGGAACAGCGGCACACACCTGGTCATCCGCCTGGCGGATACTCCTGAAAGCGGTGAAACTTATTATGTAAACCTGGAAGAAGGCGCCTTTACTTCAAGCGACGGAACAATCCGTTCCAAAGAGCTGACAGACGCCTCCTCCTGGTGTTACGGCGTGGCCAATTACGGCGTCGTCCCCTCTCTCCCGAGCGGTTCCGCCGTCTTTGTCGGTGACGTGCTTACTGCCGACATCCTTGTAAGAAAGCCCGCTGTTCTTGCCAGAGTGGAAAACTATGACGAAAACAGAGTCCGCTTCAATGAAAAAGAATTCCAACAGGATGGAAAACTGGACATTAAAATTTATCAGCTTGGCGAGGACCCCTTTACCGTGACCTTCTACGACGAGGACGACAATCCGCTCGGAAGTATCACCCTGTCGTATACGGCGTCCATGCCGCCCCAGCCGGAAGAGGAGATTCCACAGAAAACAATTACTGATCTGTAATCTATCCACTGACTTCCGCTAATATCTGCTCCAGTTTCAAATGACCCCCGAACAGGTCAAGGGCGCTGCCGATCGTAACATGAATTCGGCCGCGTCCTTTCTCTTTTAACAGCCGAATATCTCCATAGCTGTGGACGCCACCCGCATAAGTGATGGGAATTTTCTCAAAATCACTTAAAAACTTCACAAGCTCTTCTTCAATGCCATCTCCTTTTCCCTCAACATCAACGGCATGAATCAAAAATTCATCACAATAATCCGACAGAAATTCCAATATTTTCCGGTCCAGAATCTGGTCCGTATATTTCTGCCATCTGTCCGTCATAATATAATACTGTCCATCACGTTTCCGGCAGCTTAAATCAAGTACAAGGCGCTCTTTACCTGTCTCACGGCAAAGTTTTTGCAGATTTTCATAGTAAATTCTGCCATCACGAAATACATAGGATGTGACAATGACATGGGATGCTCCGGCATCCAGATACGTGACCGCATTCTCTGCATTCACCCCTCCGCCGACCTGAAGGCCGCCGGGATATGCGTTCAACGCCTGCAGTGCCTGCGTTCTCGTCGCTTCAAAATATGCACTGTCCGCTCCGTTTAATAAAATCACATGTCCGCCGCGGATTCCTTTCTCTCTGTATAGTCGGGCGTAATAGGCAGCATCATGCTCCGCCGTATAATTTTCCTGCGCAAAATCATCCGCATCCCGCAGGCTGGAGCCTACGATCTGTTTCACTTTGCCATTGTGAATATCAATGCATGGTCTGAACTGCATAGTAATCTCCTGTTATCATTCTCTTTAGTTTTCCTAGTTTCTATTTTATCTCAACTGCCATTTTCATACAATGATTTCCCGCCCCGTCATTTCATTTAAAACATGTATAAAAATTTTTTCACGGAACATACTACCAAGAAAGAAGCCTGCTTGCAGGATTCTCCGCCTGCGGCCGATCGCTTCCGCGATCTGTTTTCATGCCGCCGCAGTGCGATCAGTGTAAAAGAAAAGGAGCGAGATTATGAAAAAGTACGCAAAAATGCTGTCCCTCTCTCTTGTTCTCATCATGCTGTGCGCAGCGCTTGCCGCCTGTGGTAAAAAAAGCAATGAGAACAATCAGACGGGAACAACAAACGGCACGACCAATGACACGACAAACGGTGCTGCAACTGATACGACAGCCGGAACTACGGACAGCAACACCGGCACCGACGGTACAGAAACAGGTAACGGCACGGATACCAATACGACAGACGCCGACAATAACAACAACGATCAGAATACAACGGATAACACGACAAACGGCGGCAACGAAACCGTACTCGACGACGCCGGCAATGCGATAGGCGATGTTGTCGATGATGCCGCAGACGGCGTTTCCGACATCGCAGACGGTGTCTCCGATGTTACCGATGATGTGGTAGGTTCCAATAACGATTGATCTGACCCGCATACGGTACTTTACAGAAAAAGCGGATCTGAAAAAGACTGTTGCATTTCTTTTTATGAGATGCAACAGTCCTTTTTATTTTACCTTTTCCACAAGACTGCCATCCTGATATGCCTGCAGAAGCAGCTCCAGATAGCAGATACTGTTCTTTAACTCTCTGCCGATGTCCGTGTCCGCCACTTGCAGACGATTGACAGCCGTTTCAATAACGATGGAATCGGAGAAAATATCCGACTCGTTCTGGATCGCCGCTTCTTTGGACTCAAATGTCTCATGGGCGACAAGACGCATACCATGTGAATTGGCAATCAGCGTATAGCCGGCAATACCCGTCTTTCCCTGATAAGCCTTGGAAAATCCGCCGTCAATGATCAGCAGCTTACCGCCGCATTTGATCGGCGTCTCCCCTTTCTTCAGCTCAACCGGGACATGGCCGTTCACGATATGAGATTTCGTTTCGTCAAGTCCAAACTCACGCAGGATCTTATTGACGATCTCTTCATTGTCCATCAGCCGGTAATAGCTGTTCTTTACTTCCACATGCGTCTCTTTGTCTTTCACGAAATACCGCTCAAACGTCGCCATTTTATTTTTACCGAACACCGGAGAATTGGGACCGGCCCAGATATACCACAGAATATCCTGCCCCTTTCTCTTCTCGGCCACGTTACGCCGGTTATAAAATCCTTTTCTCGCATAATGCTCGAGCGCATCGTACAGTGCCCTGCCGCTGTACTGCCTGCCATCCACTTCGACTCTTTTAAAATTACCTTCCTCATCCATCGGCACACAGCCATGATAGAGCAGATTGGAATTATATACTTTATACAGACCGCCCTTGGAAAACAGGAAACGGATATGTCTCTGCAGCTTCTCGCAGTGGACAAAAGCCTGCCGGAGCCGCTCCATCAGTTCCGCCTCCTCCTCTGTCAGCCGATAGGGATTTTCCGGATTGACCGTGGGAAAATCCACATCCCGCATCTCATAAGCCTTGCCGCCGATCATAACCGTTTTGTTTTCATAGTCGATCTTGTCAAGCAAAAGCCTGTCCTCCATCCGGAACTCCGGATGACGCTTGATGACCTGACCTTCCAGTTTAAACTGCAAAATCGCGATCGCCTTGTGCATCTTCATATCTATGCCCAGGTCTTTCGTATTATAATTGGTATTATATTTGATCGCAAAGAGGTCACAGTTTGTATCGGCATATGTCTTCATGGCAAATGTCACAAGCGGTATCAGATTGATCCCATAGCCGTCTTCCAGTGTATCCAGATTGCCGTATCTGGCGGCCACACGGATGACATTGGCTATGCAGGCGAGATGTCCGCTGGCCGCCCCCATCCAGACAATGTCATGATTGCCCCACTGAATGTCAACGGAATGATACTCTTCCAGTGTATCCATAATGATATGCGGCCCCGGACCTCTGTCATAAATATCTCCCACAATATGCAGATGATCGATGACAAGATGTTGGATCAGCCGGCTCAGCGCCACGATAAAACCCGGCGCACTGCCGATACGGATGATCGTATGGATGATCTCATTATAGTAAGCCTCTTTGTCCTGGATGTCCGCTTTCTCCGTGATCAGTTCTTCGATAATATAGGCAAAATCTTTCGGCAATGCCTTTCTCACCTTAGAACGGGTATATTTGGAAGAGACACGTTTGGTGATCTGTACGAGACGATGGAGTGTAATTTTATACCAGTCGTCAATATTATCCTCCTGCTGCAGCACAAGCTCCAGCTTCTCTTTCGGATAATAGATCAGCGTCGCCAGACTTTTCTTATCCCTGCTGCTCAGTGTATTGCCAAACTCTTCATCAATCTTGCTTCTGACTGAGCCCGAACCGTTGCGCAGCACATGATTAAACTGCTCATATTCCCCATGAATATCTGTCAGAAAATGTTCCGTCCCCTTGGGCAGATTGAGAATCGCCTGTAAATTGATAATCTCCGTGGACGCCGAGGCGATCGTCGGATACTGCTTTGCCAGAGTCTTTAAATACATCAGCTCCATCTCTATGACATCTTCACCGATTTTTTCCGTTGCTATCTCCATCTCTTACTTTCCTTCTACCACATCGTTCATACTGTAATACCCGGACGGTTTCCCGGCCAGAAACTTCGCAGCCTGAATTGCTCCTTTTGCAAACACTTCTCTTGAATAGGCCCTGTGCGAAAATGTGATCACTTCATCTGTACCCGCGAATATGACGTCATGATCCCCAACGATCGTGCCGCCTCTCACCGCCGAGATGCCGATCTCCTTCTGCGGCCGTGTCTGTCTGCGGGCGCTTCTGTCATACACATATTCATATTCCCCCTGCAGCGCCTCATTCAGCGAATCTGCCAGAGCCAGAGCCGTACCGCTCGGCGCGTCAAGTTTCTGGTTATGATGCTTCTCCACGATCTCCATATCAAAACCGGCAGCCGCCAGTACCCCGGCCGCATCTTTCAATAATTTTAGCAGCAGATTGATACCGACCGACATATTCGCTGATCTCAGAACCGCGGTCTCATTTGCTGTCTCCTCCACTTTCCTGAGCTGCTCTTCATTGAGTCCGGTTGTACAGAGTACACACGGCACTTTCTTCTCCCTGCAATAATCCAGCAGTCCGTCCACCGCCGCTGCCGATGCGAAGTCGATAACCACGTCTGCCGAGGTCTCGCATTTCCCGATCTCATCAAAGACCGGATAGGGATTGTCCCGATGATCCGAGAGATCAATCCCCGCCACTACTTCCACTTCACTGTCTTCCGCCGCCATTTTGCTGACAAACTGCCCCATGCGGCCATTACATCCATGTATGATGATCTTTACCATAAATTATCCCTGCTTTCTTGCCAATCATTCCATTTGCCACTTGTATTCACATAAATGTTACAAAGAGTGCCCCGGAACAATATCCGGAGCACTCTTCTCCTTTTTCCTCAATCTACATATTATAAGTATCCTGCTCCTGCCATCACAACGACTGCAACAACCATTGCCACGCTGAGCAGAAGCGCCAGCACTGACAGGATAACCCCGGCGATCGCCATACCCTTTTGCGGGTTTTTCTTAGCAAGACTGATGATGCCCATAATAAGACCAATGATGCTCATTACAAATCCTGCCGCTATCGTCCAGCAAAAGATCAATGACAAAATACCAAGTACAAGACTGGCCACCGCATACTTGCCGTTTTTCTCCGGAATCGCATTGGCCACTACGACCGGACCGTTATAATTATTGGGTGTAAACGTCGTATACCCGTTATTGTTTTGACTATTGTTCTGATTCTCGTTCATACGCTGCCTCTGTATTTATCAATACACGGAATTCGTCAATGCCACAAGCTGGAACTGAAGGAAAAGCAGGATAATGGCGATTACAACAAACACACCAAACCAGATAAATACCTTAGTGGTATTTTTCTTCAAAATGTTAGTGATATACATTGTACTGAATACCGCACCTACCGCAATACCGATAATTCCTCCGCAGCAATATCCGCCTATCACACTCAGCGCCACCAGGACCCATATCCATGCCGGAATCGAAGTCATCGGTTCATATGCACTTCCGTCATCCTGATATACACCGTTTACCGCAAGTCTCATCTTGTTGCCAATCATTACGATATGGCAGTTCGCTCCCGGAAAATCCACACTGTAATCAACCAGATTTACAAACCAGTTGCTTGATTTTACACGGTATGTATTAGAATCTACCGTGATGTGAGGGCCTGTGAAAGCCTTTGCCTTGCACGCAAGATTATGCGTCTGTCCATTACTGTCTGTGACTGTCCAATTCATGATAACTACTCCCTTCCCTTACTCTAATATCATTCATGATAGAATTCAGCTTCTTATTATATGTCAGCATGAATCAAGTAAATCTTACAAAAAGTTCCCCTGTTTGTCAAGATTTATACCGTATATTCTACAGAATTCCGAACTCTTTCATGGCTTTTTTCAGCTTCTCCACATGCTCCGGCTCCATATCCGTGAGCGGCATACGCAGAGACCCTGCTTTTCTGCCCTGAAGATTGAGCGCCGCCTTCACCGGGATCGGGTTCACCTCACAGAACAGCGCATCGATCAAAGAGAGGGCATCCAGCTGGAGCTTCCGGCTTCCCTCCACATCTCCCTCAAAAAACCTTGCGCAGATGTCATGCGTCTGCTTCGGCGCCACATTGGAAAGAACCGAGATCACACCTTTGCCGCCGAGCGAGAGCAGCGGAACGATCTGATCGTCATTGCCCGAATACAGATCCACACAGCCGTCAGCCAGAGACATAATCTTGGCAACCTGAGAAATATTTCCGGAGGCCTCTTTGACGCCAACGATATTTTTCACGTCCCGGCAAAGTCTCACGATCGTCTCCGGTGCGATATTAATCCCCGTACGGCCTGCGATATTATACAGAATCATCGGCACGGAAACGGAATCGGCAATCTTTTTGAAATGGTTGTAGAGTCCGTTCTGTGTCGCTTTATTATAATAGGGTGTCACTACAAGAATACCGTCCACCCCTGCTTTTTCCGCTTCCTGAGACAGATAGACCGCCGTCTCCGTGCAGTTGGAACCCGTACCGCCGATGACCGGCACTCTTCCTGCCACCTGTTTGACACAATAGCGAATCACATCCAGATGTTCCTCATGTGTCAGTGTAGACGACTCTCCCGTCGTACCGCAGACGATAATCGCGTCCGTTCCGTTTGCGATCTGAAATTCCAACAGCTCTGCAAAACTCTCATAATTTACGGAACCATCCTCATGAAATGGTGTAACGATCGCCACACCCGCCCCTTTGAATACTGCCATCTCTCTTTCCTCCTTAGACGATAATGTAAAAATGCTGGCTCAGATACCGATGAGCCAGCCTCTATGCACTTTATTGCTTTATTAGAATACATTTATCATAACAGACATAAAAAACACTGTCAATCGTCTTTCTGCTCCTGAACAGAGATTACTGGCAGCTTTCTTCCAGTTCGTCAGCAAGTTCCAGTTTGCTCACCGACACTTCATAGGCAACGCGCTTTTCCGTCGTCTCTTCTGAAATCTTTTTCATATATTCCCGGCTCTGAATCCTGCCCCACACAAGACATCTGGAGCCTACCGTAAAGCTGCTCACATATCTGGCATTTCTTCCCCAGCAGATACATGGTATGTAATCAGATTTCCCGTAAGGCCGGTTGACCGCCAGCAGCAGATCCGCGATCTCTCTTCCGAGCGGCGTCTTTCTATATACCGGCTCTTTACATATAAAACCGTCCAGATAGATCTGATTTGTTTTCGCACTCTCTTCTATGGCCTCCATAAATTCAATTTCTCTGGCGAACACGGAGAGTACCAGCTTGTTTTTCTTTTCCTCATGTCTGTTGTAAGAACGAAATTGTCCGGTCACACACAAGTATCTTCCTTTATAGTCCGCACTGACATCCAGCAGTCTCTCTGAGACCATGACCGGAATAACGTCCGAAGATTCGCTGAGACGGGCCACTTCTACATCCACCATATAAAATCCTTCTCCAAAAATTTCATGGCTGAATACAAAATCACCTATGACCTCTCCCATGATCGTTACCTGGTTGTTTTCAATTACCTTATCTGTCATTGTTGTTCTCCCTTCTTAATTCAAAGAATTTTTTCCAGTGATGTATTACTAATATATGTAACTTTTTATTTGTTAGAACTTGTATCCGACGCCGGATTCGACAATTCCGGACTGCGGATTCGACATTTCTTCCTGCTTGCAACTTCTTCCGCGGAATGCTATAATTATTTGGTTTTTATTGATGGAGGAGATTATGAAACAGACAAGAAACGATATAAGAAATGTAGCAATCATCGCGCACGTGGACCATGGCAAGACAACCCTTGTGGACGAGCTTCTGAAGCAGAGCGGCGTCTTTCGGGCAAACCAGGAAGTGGCAGAACGGGTCATGGATTCCGGTGACATCGAAAGAGAACGGGGTATCACCATTCTCTCCAAAAATACTGCCGTCATGTACAAAGGTACGAAGATCAACATCATCGACACACCCGGACATGCCGATTTTGGCGGTGAGGTGGAACGGGTTCTGAAAATGGTAAACGGCGTCATCCTTGTCGTAGACGCTTTTGAGGGCGTAATGCCGCAGACAAGATTCGTACTGAAAAAGGCACTGGAACTGAACCATCCGGTCGTCGTCTGCATCAACAAAATCGACCGCCCGGAAGCGCGCCCGGAGGAAATCATCGACGAAGTGCTCGAACTTTTTATCGACCTGGAGGCCAACGAAAAACAGCTTGACTGTCCTTTCGTCTTCGCCTCCGCCAAAGAAGGAACGGCAACACTCGATCTTGACAGTGAAAACACCGATATGATCCCTCTCTTTGAGACGATCATCAATTATATCCCTGCACCGGTCGGCGATCCCGACGCCGGTACCCAGATGCTCATCAGCACGATCGATTACAATGAATATGTAGGCCGCATCGGCGTTGGCAAAGTAGACAACGGTTCGATCAGCGTCGGACAGGAAGTTGTCATCGTCAATCACCATGATCCGGACAAATCTCAGAAAGTAAAAGTCAGTAAATTATATGAATTTGACGGTCTGAGCAAAACAGAAGTCAGGGAGGCCCGCTTCGGTTCAATCGTGGCCATCTCCGGAATCGCCAGCATTCACATCGGTGATACTCTCTGCTCCCCGGAAAATCCGAAGCCAATCCCCTTTCAGAAGATTTCCGAACCGACGATCGCCATGCAGTTTATCATCAACGATTCCCCGCTGGCAGGCAGAGAAGGCAAGTATGTCACAAGCCGCCATCTGCGCGACAGACTTCTGCGCGAGCTGAACACAGACGTATCCCTGCGGGTGGAGGAGACAGACACGACAGAGAGCTTTAAAGTGTCCGGCAGAGGCGAACTGCATCTGTCCGTTCTCATAGAGAATATGCGCCGGGAAGGTTATGAGTTTGCCGTGAGTAAAGCGGAAGTCTTATACCATACGGACGAAGACGGCAAGAAGCTGGAGCCGATGGAACTGGTGTACGTAGATGTGCCCGAAGAATTTTCCGGTACGGTCATTGAAAAACTCAGCACCCGCAAGGGGGAACTGTTAAATATGAAACCGATCAACGGAAACTACACACGTCTGGAGTTTTCGATCCCCGCAAGAGGGCTGATCGGCTACCGCGGCGAGTTCCTGACCGATACGAAAGGCAACGGCATCATGAATTCCGTCTTCAACGGCTACGGTCCCTACAAAGGCGATATTCAATACCGAAAACAGGGGTCTCTCATTGCCTTTGAGGCAGGCGAAGCCATCACCTACGGACTTTTCAACGCCCAGGAAAGAGGAACGCTCTTTATCGGACCCGGTGAAAAAGTCTATGCCGGCATGGTAATCGGGCAAAATGGAAAAGGGGAAGATATTGAACTGAATGTCTGCAAGACAAAGCATCTGACCAATACCCGTTCCTCCAGCGCAGACGAAGCGCTTCGTCTGACGCCGCCGAGAGTTCTCAGTCTGGAACAGGCGTTAGAGTTTATCGACACGGACGAGCTTCTGGAAATCACACCTGAAAGTCTGCGGATCCGTAAGAAAATCCTTGACCCGACGATGAGAAAACGCGCCGCCATGAAAAAGAATTGAAAAGGCAGGCAAATAACATTACTGTGTCGAAGAAATAAACAAAATCAGATGGAAATCAATGAAATTCGATCGAATTGATGTAGAAAAGAATTTAGAAACGGAGTCCGTGAGATAACATTGGTATCGCACCGGAAACAAAAAGACAATCCGCATCTGCTTCATAGGTATTACTATACCTTAGCAGAGCGGATTTGTAAAGGTCAATCATTAATATAGGAATAATAACCTCAGTGGACAAAGGGTATCATGTCAGGAAACAGCAGGATACCTCTCTGCTTTTCAGCCTGTCTGTCAAAATCTGAAAAGGTTTTGTCATATACTTATCCTTATGGTATAACGCCAGCATCTGGTTTTCCATTTCCATGTGATCAACAGGAATCAAACACAATTTCTTCAGGAACAAAGAATCCGACAGTAACTTTTCCGGCAAAACAGTAATGCCCAGCCCAGCCTCAGCAGCCTTGATCAGAGCAAGTGAGTTCACACTCTCCCAGACAGGTTCCGCTTTCAAATTGACAAGCGCGAGCATCCGGTCAAACGTATCACGGATTGCACTCCCCTGTTCACGAAGCAGCAGCGGATAGCTGCATAGCCGGTCCGGTGTCATCATCCGGTCTGGCAAATGAAAATCAGGCGCACAGGCAGCGCACAGCCGATATGCACCCAGACGGATCTTCTGAAAATCACCCTCAGGGGCAATTCCTTCCCAAAATGCAATATCAGCATTCCCACGCTGCAAAATATCAATCGCAGCATTTGCGCTTGCAACCCGGACGGAAACCTGAACTTCCGGGGATGAGCTTTTTAATTCGCTCAGTATTTCAGGAAGCAGAAAAGAGGCGACCGTAATACTCGACACGATATTGACAGGCGTGTTTTCTTCCAGATGATGAATTCTCCTGTCTAAACTTCTGCAGGCCGTCAGAATATTTCGCGACTCCTCCAGAAGGGCTGCCCCACAGCGGGTAAGGGCAACGCCCTTGGGAAAACGTTCAAAAAGAGCGGTTCCCGCCTGCTTTTCCAGTTCAGCGATGGCATGAGACACTGCCGACTGTGTAATATACAGTTTTCTGGCGGCTCCTGTAAATGTTCCGGTCTCAGCAACCGCTTCCAAAATCTCCAGGTATCGTATTACCATGTCTTCTCCTTTGATCTCAATGTCATGTTCCCCTTTTAGGCATGAATAAATTAGATGGATAATATGAAATTATAGCATTTTACAGATTATTGTTCCAAAGATATAATAAGCAGAGCAAAGGAGGGATAATTTGAAACACAATCTGAAAACCTATGGCTGGCTCCTGGCAGTCAATCTCTTTATCAGCGCTTTCACATTTGGCGGCGGATATATCGTTGTCCCGATGGTTCGTCGGTTTTTCGTAGCAAAAAAGCGATATTTTACGGAAGAAGAATTAATCAACATGGCGGCCATAGCCCAGTCGACGCCCGGAGCGATCGCAATCAATCTCTCTGCTTTGGCCGGATATAAAGTCGCCGGTATCGCGGGAGCCTTGATTAGCTGTCTTGCCGCGGTCCTCCCTCCACTCATCATCCTCACAGTTGTCTCTGCATTTTATAAACTATTTGTCTCAAACGAAATCGTTACGGCAATCTTAAAGGGAATGGAAGCCGGTGTCGCAGCTTTAATGATTGATCTGATCACTGATATGTGTGCGTTGATTCTGAAAAGGCGTTCTCTCTTTTTATCTGCCATGATCCCTCTCTCATTCATGGCAAATTTCCTATTTGGTATCAACGTGGCTTTGATACTCATAATCTGCTGCTTTTTGTGTATCTTTCAGGTGTTTTATAAAAAGAGGAAAGGTAAATGAATCCTGTGTGGAATTTATTTCTTGAATTTCTGAAAATCGGCTTATTAAGTATCGGCGGCGGTTACGCAATCATACCTCTGATCCGGGAACAAGTCGTGGAAAAGACCGGCTGGATCAGCGAGAAAATGTTTACCGACATCATCACCATCTCACAGATGACGCCGGGACCATTGGCCGTAAATACCTCGACCTTCGTTGGGCTGCAGATCGGCGGATTCGCGGGCGCTCTGGCCGCAACAGCCGGATGTGTACTCTGCGGTGTTATCATTTCTCTCGTATTATATTGCTTTTTCCAGACTCACCAAAAGTCTGTCTATGCGCTCGAAGTGTTGAACGGACTGAAATCTGCGTCCCTGGGGCTGATCATTTCGGCCTCGGTCACAATCCTGATGACGGCATTGTATGGCGGCGCCAGATCCCATTTGAATTTTTTATCATTTGATCGGGCCGCGCTGTTCATATTTCTGGCGGCGCTGCTCCTGCTGCGGAAATGGAAGATCAATCCGATCGCAATCATGTTGATCAGCGGCGCCGCCGGGCTTATCTTTTACTTAACATAACAATACACGCCCATATCTTATGCAAATGTCTCAACTGCCCGTGCGGTCTTCTCAATATCTTCCGCACTGTGCGCCGCGGAGACAAACATCGCCTCAAACTGAGACGGAGCCACATAGATACCATAATCTAACATATGTTTAAAATAGCGCGCATAGGTTCCGGTATCAGAAGCAACGGCGCTGTCATAATCTGTCACCGGCCTTTCCGCAAAAAAAGCACAGAGCAGCGAACCGATCCTGTTAATCTGTACCCGTCCCGTCTTCTCATAGGCTGACGCCAGTCTGGCTGCCTTTTCCTCCACCTCATCATAAATCTGCGGATGCTCCATGAGAACGGAGAGCGTCGCTATCCCGGCCGTTGTGGCAATCGGATTCCCGGACAAGGTTCCCGCCTGATATACGCTGCCAAGAGGAGCCACACAGTCCATGATCTCCTTCCGGCCCCCGTATACGGCCAAAGGCATCCCGCCCCCTGCGATCTTCCCCAGCGTCGTCAGATCCGGCGCGATATGATAGTGCGCCTGCGCACCGCCGATCCCCAGCCGGAATCCTGTGATTACCTCGTCGAAAATCAGCACCGCACCATATTTTTCGGTAATCTCCCGCAGGAATTCCAAAAATCCCTCCTGAGGAAGCACAACGCCCATATTGGCCGCCACCGGCTCGACGATCAGACAGGCGACCTGCTCTCCATACGCGGCGAACAGCCTCTCCACGTCTTCGCGGTCATTGTAAGAGGCGATGAGTGTATGTTCCGTGCAGGAAACCGGTACGCCGGCACTGTCCGGCACCCCGCCTGTCAGCGCCGCACTCCCCGCCTTCACGAGCAGGCTGTCGGAATGTCCATGATAACAGCCTCTGAACTTGACGATCTTTTCTCTGCCCGTATAGCCTCTGGCCGCCCGGATCGCACTCATAACCGCCTCTGTGCCGGAATTGACAAGCCGCAGCTTTTCCATTGATGGCATACACGCGCGGATCATACCGGCAAGCCTCACTTCCTTTTCCGTCGGCGCTCCATAGGTAAGCCCGTCGCAGACCGCCTCCCGCACGGCCTCCACCACCTGTGGATGGGCATGGCCCAGAATACACGGCCCCCACGAACACACATAATCGATCCAGCTATTGCCGTCCTCATCGACCAGGCGGTCTCCCTGCGCCCGCCTGATAAAGAGCGGCGTGCCTCCTACACTGCCAAATGCCCGCACCGGACTGTTGACGCCGCCGGGCATCAGGGTCAGCGCCTCCCGGTATAATTCCTGTGATCTCTGTATCTGCATATGATTCTCCTGATGAAATATAGTTTTTCTGTTTTTCTTCTTCCAATCTCCGTCCGAATATGATATAATAAATCAGATGGAAGCATAGCTCAGCTGGGATGAGCGCTCGCCTGACTAGCGGGAGGTCAAGGGTTCGAGCCCCTTTGCTTCCATTTTCGTTTGTTCTATTCCGTTCCATATGTCCATGTGTTCTTGCACGTATGACAGATCAATCATACCATTCTTATAATAAATATGGCAATGCCTTTAAATATTTTTCTTTTAACTCGTCCGTTAAAGTATCTGTTTCTGACAAATGATCTTTGATGTCGGCGAGTTTTACCCAATAAGATTCCGGATTCGTATCGGAACACTCTCTGATATTTTTTATGTAATTGATATAGTCCATATCATTCGGTCTTGTAAGCAGTTCCAGACATTCTTTGAAATGAGAATCGTTAATTCCACCGCTCAAATACTTTGTATCTTCCAACAGATCATGCATAATTCCCAAAGCAATACAGTCCTCCATATTTTCATCGTGAATCATTGGATTTTCCGCTATATAAGTAGCAACTCTTATTGCATGATTGTAAGTGTCTTCATCATAAAATCTCTTTGCCATGATTAACGCATAACCAATCATATTCATCACAAATTTCCTCCTCACGCGCTCCGTTTCTTCCTGTACTGTTCAAAGTCCTGTTTCATATGTAGAAAATTCTGTTTCTGATCAGTATCATAAGTATTGTTTTTACTGGCGTAATCTGCCATCCATTCATCTAAATCCTGATCTTCTTTATAAGAATAGATCATCATTGCCAATAGAGAGAATCGATTTTGCCGCTCTAACAATTTGGAACCGTCTCTCACCGTATGATCCAGCAGCCGATCCAGTGTACTTTCGTAATCCTCCAAATCATCATGGAATTCGTCAATATCCAGTTCTAAATTTTCTGAAATAAATTTTTCCGCACTGTCAGAATAAGATTCTGCACTGCCGCTGTGCAGATATTCATGCATCAGATTGCCAAGCAGCGCTAATTTATCAATGATAACCTGTTTATCCTTCGTACTATTGTTCTGTTTTATCTCATCAAATAAAAGACCATGATTGTTTCTTTTTGTTTCTCTGTAATGATATTTAAATTCTCTTAAAAAGTCAGCAAATTTGTCATCACTGATACCCAATTTGGTAAATTGATCAAACAGAGTGAAAAAAATAAAAGAATCCTTTTTATTAAATATATCTTTGATGTCCGCTGTAACAATATTGCCCAATCTATGCAGATGATCTTCTAGGTTATCAAATTCCTTTTCACTGCTGTGGTTGTTGATATACCGGAAGAGATTCTTCGCCTGTTTACTCCATGCTTCAAAGTGGTTGATACACATGACTGTTTCCACAATAATTCTTTCAATCACACCTTTTTCATTGTCGTTGCCAGAGTAAACATTACAATCCAGAAAAAATTTGCCCTCCATCATTTTACGAATACGATTCGCATATTTATCAATATATGTAAATGCCTTCTGATTGGTATTCATGGAAGAATGTTCATTGTATCGCTTAATATAGGTGGCGATTCTGTTCTTGTCGCAGTTTTCATGAATCACAGTCTCGATCTGATAAGCATTAAATTTCTTCTTCAGTTCATCCGGAAGCTGATCGTAAGTCTTTCCCTTAATATCATAGGAGGCGTCCTTCCAGATAATAGTTCCGCTTTCGTCTTTGTCTTTTTTCTTATATGGAATTATCGAATTCTCAACGGAAGGCGAAATTTTATAATTACCATATCTGAACATCATAAAAGCGGCGGTTCTGCTGCCTCCGTCAACAATATCAAGCTGACTGTCCGCTTCTTCTGCTAAAATAATCGGAGGAATATAATCATCTGTGAGAATTGTTACAATCAGACCATTGATGATTGCTTTCCATGCCGGTTTTCTCTGCGTGTCTGCATGATTGGAAATATCTCCATCCTTATTGCTGTTCAAATATGTTTCCAAAGGATACGTTTGTTTTCTGGGTCTTGCCATTTTAAATTTCCTCCTGCTGTTTCCGATGATATTCACTGGAATAACGCTGAAACATTTCTATAAGAACGAATTGCCGCGTTGCAATCCGCATATTGTTTTTCTGTTATCTGTAGTTGTCGTCTGATCTCATCAGGAAAATATCCGCCTGTCAGCAGTCGTAAAACTTCTTTTTGCAGATCAGACAATCTTCCAAGATACGTCAGCATTCTCTGACTATATCCTTCTTCTCTGTTCTCAAAAAGCGCTTTCTCAATCGTAAAATCATCAACAAGTAAATCACCAATCGTAGAATTTTCATCATTGCCAACAGGTATCTCAAGGGAAACAGACAGTCTCTCCGCCTTTCGTTTTTCACGATTTCTGCTCGTCATCTCTGTCTTAATTCTATTTGACAGACAAGCATACAGAAACGCATCAAATGACTGTGAATCATCACATCGTTTCATAACATCGACAAACACTTCGTTCGCAAGCGAATAGAAATCATCCAGATCCTTATTCGACAGCCCGCCAAACTTTACCAGAATTTTATCAACGATACCGCGAAGTTTTCTTGCATTGTTCGCATAATATGTAATTAATACCTGCTCCATATTGTCACACCTCCCTTTATATAAAACCTGTCATGGCACTTTTTGCATTCATGGAATCTTCTTGCCAATGGCTTTCCATCTTTATCTTGTTCATATGATGTTCCGGTTCCCATTACAGTCATACATCTTTTACACAGCATGTTCTTTCTCCTCCTCTTTCATAGCTGAATATTTTCAGCAATATAGATTGACATTATTTTTACTATGTAATAAAATAGCAGTATTACAAGCATATGTTAGTATTTTGCTGAACTTATTCTGCATATCATTTATTATACTGAATATTTTCATCACGTCAACAGATGCACTGAAAGTGTTCAGTAAATTTCAGGAGGAATCTTATGTCATTACTGGATAGAATCAAACAATTATGCAAAGAGCATGGCATCACTCAGCGGAAACTGGAACAGGAAATCGGTATCAGCAATGGCGCCTCATCAAAATGGGAAGTCAGTTCTCCCAGTATCGAAGTTATGAAAAAACTGTCTTCCTATTTTAATGTTTCTATCGACCGTTTAATGACAGACAAACCGGATTCTGATATAATGATTCCGGATACAAAAGACGAAAAAGATATTGCCAGGCGTCTTGAAAATACGCTCTCCGCTCTCGAAGCGCAAGAAGGACTAATGTTCTCCGGTGAACCGCTGGATGATACGACAAGAGAACTTTTAAAGGCAAGTTTGGAAAACAGCATCCGGATAGCGAAAATCAATGCCAAAAAATTTACTCCTAAACAATACAGATCTGACAAGGAATAGGAAGTGAACACTATTTTGAACATAAAAGATACCGTTTTATATCTGATAAAAAAATATCATACTTCCAATCCTTTTGAGTTGGCAGATGCCTTAAAGATTGCGGTTTACTATGAGGAATTAGGTAGCGTTAACGGATATTACAATAATCCATTGCGCATGAAGCAAATTCACATCAACTCTTCTCTCAATGAACAGGATACATTTTTTGCATGTGCCCATGAATTAGGACACGCGATTCTACATCCCAATGCTTCCACTCCATTCCTTCGTTCCAGAACGTTTCTTTCTGTAGATAAGCTGGAGATAGAAGCCAACACCTTTGCGGTTAATTTATTAATACCAGATGAAACCATATTAGAAAACAGGAATTATTCTGCGGAACAACTGGCAAGATTACTTGGATACGATCAGCTGTTAATCGAACTTCGTTTAAAATCCTTCAATCAGGAAACTGCGCCGCGACTGCAACATCGTTGACCAAAGATACATGATAAAAAATAATTATATTTGCAACTCTATTAAGACAGGTGAAAATCATCTGTCTTATTTTTATGCGCAAACATAAATTCTCCTCTGTTTTTTATTTCGAAACTTTAGAATTTTAGAAACTAAATGTAGAAGTAATAATCAGGAACATGCAAAAAAGCAAAACTGATTGAAAGGAGATGCAAATGACAAATCATTTACATGAGACAGCCCATCGCACTTTTGGCGGAGTAATCTATCTATCCGATTTTAATACGGGTAGCAGAGGCCGCAACAATACCAAAGGATCACCGATTGCAAATCGTATCGCCGGCGATCATCAATTTGACAGGCAATGCAGGATAAACAGAGAAATCATGGAAAGAAATAAATCTTATGGGAGCGGGATTTCGTCAGGAGGTGATTACAATAAAAGCAACACAATACACACTGATTAAAGTGCCAATCAAAGAACTTATACAACAAAATTATAACGCTACTGTCAGCAGAGAAACGGAAATCCGTGAAGAATACCTGATTGCCCAAGGTGATTCCCTTCTGTTTGATCAGATCGAACGATTGCGTGGAGAATTTTCCTCCCATATAAACGAAATCATCCTCGTTACGGCAAAGAAGAATCCAAAGCAGGAAGAACATTTAAAATATCTGTTAGATCATGGATTTACATACAATGGTATTCATTATTCCCGATTCGGAAAATCCGCATCACAGGGAAAAGATGGCATTACAGCTTTTATATGTGATGCCATTTTCGATGAACTGTATATGATTACGCAAATGGACATTAAAATTGACGAATGTGTGATTTCCAAATATGAAGCGCAAAGATGCCTGCTTTTCAGCTCCTGCACTCTTGTGAAAGATTATATGCCCTATATTGTAATAATTGGGGAATATGAGAAAACTCTGCAAAATCGATTTATCAAGTATGTCGTTGAAAGAGAAAAAGAATGGACAGACAAAGAAACCGGCAAGACAAAAAAATATATGTCACGGGAAATTGAAGAAGGCTATAAAGATGTAAAAATTTCTCCGTTTGACGGATGCGGTTGTCATGAACATGGTTTTATGGAAAACGTAAGTGCACAGTTAGGGATGGATTACAATGTCATTGGAGCCCAGGTGCGTCTGCCATTTATTAAGGGATACTCGGTTTATGTTCCTTTCAGGCAGATACTGAAGGAATGGGGATATGAATACATTACAGATATTTATGGCACAAAGCATCCTGTCAGCATAATTGATTGTATCTGGAATATCTCCATGTTTAAAGGACACAGGATGTTCCTGGAAAAGTATGGTGACAGTGCCTGGACAGAATATATGAATACCGTCAGGAAATATGAGTTTAAACTTGGGATCAGCAAGTATAGTCACCATGTAAAACATCTGAACAAATATACCAGAATGAATTTTCAATATCTTCAATGTCTGGATTTATGGAATCCAAACTATATTGCTGCTTATGAGAATAAAGTAATCGGCGACTATGATATTCTTGACAGTAATCATGACGGTAAAATTATCACTTTGGCGAAATACACCACTGCCCTGTTTGAAAAAATAATAAAAGGCGATAAGTTTTATACCTATAAATTCATGGGGATTATGGATACCGACGGTTATGAGCCAGAGAGCAAATATCTTGAAGCTGCCCTAATCAATGATGTCATGCTGAAAGATCCTGCAGTGAGACAATTTATATACCGAAAACTGAAAAAATCCATTGAGGAAGCAAAAGTCGGTAAAATATATTGTTCCGGATTCTATCATGCCAGCGTTGGAGATATGATCGGATACTTACAATATGCAGCCGGACAAGAACCGGTCGGATGTCTGGGAGAAGGAGAATTATACAGCGGTAATTTTGATTGCGGTGATGTTATATCACTTCGATCTCCTCTGGTAGATCCTTCGGAGGTAAATAAAGCTAAGATTGCCAGGAATACACTCACTAACAGATGGTTTGAACACTTTAAAGATCAGGATGTTGTCATGTTTAATATGTATGATCTGTCTCTGCCGCAACAAGGGGGCGCAGATTGCGACGGGGACATTTTCCTGTTATGTGACGAGCCTGTCATCATTGACTCCAAGATTGAGAAAAATATCATTCTTGATATTGAGGATAAGGCCACCGTACAGTCAAAGCCGTATACAAAAGAAAATATTATCGAATATGAAGTTATGACCAGAGACAATCGTATCGGTGAAATTACCAACGCCGCAACCAGTATCGAAAACAGATATACGACGGATGAGAATACCAGGACAATGTATTCTGATTATTCATCTTTACTGAGAATTTTTCAGGGAAAAGAAATTGACTTTTTAAAAACGGGGGTCCGCTGGCATATGAATCACGGGCTTAGAAAACATTTAAAACAGCTTCCTTATTTTTTACTTTATAACTATCCTTCCAAGCTCAAAACCTATCAGACTTTATCAGAAAAGAACAGGCAGACGGAGAATCAAGAAGATAAGATAAATTTAAACGCTTACCACTCCCCTTCTCCCATGAATGAATTATGCGATTATATTTGCGCCTGGGAAAAGAGAAACATTCTCTGGGATAACGACGTGAATCATTTGTCTGACAGTAAATATCTGATCATCAACCATGATTTGGACTTATCCGACAGGAAAATCATGAAAGTATGCCGCCGGTATATCAATCAATATGCCGCGGAAATCAAACAACATATCAATCTCCACAGAGATTCGTCCGACGATGAGAATCTGAAATTTAATATGGACGCTGTTGTGACAAAATATAGAAAACACCTGGAAGAAAATTTACAGATTGATGAAGAATTGATTGCAAACTATGTGATAAAAGTTTCTTATTCTTCAGTCTCTATCAGTAAGTCCCTGGCATGGACCGGTTACGGCGATTATATAATCGATAATTTAAGGAAGCACACAAATCCCAAACGAAACGTTTCAATACGGGAGGTCCCTCGTCAGACCAACGATTCTTACGAATATCTTGGCAAATACTACGAGTTTAAGGCAGGTGATACTTATATACGAATGTAAAGATTTGTTTTTATATGAGATTCTGGAAGACTACAGGGAGACAACAGCAGAAGAAAAAGACGAAATTTTCCGCTCGTTCTGCTCCTGCGTCTGGTCGTCAGATAATAAACGAAGACTCTATAAAAAAGCGGTCAGGTTCAACGTGAAAAAAGAGTTGCTGGACACAGAACTCGGACAGGTTTTTGACAGATGGTCATCTATTGAATATACCTATTATAAATCAGTGACTAAAGATGAGAATTGGCGTGCTATTATCAGGCAAAAAATAAACAACATATATACCAGATACTTTGATGAGGAGGTTATTTTAGAAAAAGAATATATGGATTTATTGAAAACTCCTGAGAAATTGTATTATCAATGGATTTCCGGAATACATATGGACGCAGAGACTGTTGCTGACAGTATCAATGATTGTATGAAGAAAGCGCTTCAGGTTAAAGCAAGATTACAAATGGAAAAAATGACGATATCCTGGAATGAATACAAAAAGGTCATGGAGGAATTTTTGAAGAGATGCTTCGATCATTGCAGGCTCATCGAAGAGTATGAAGATAACACAAGAATAAGCGCCATGGTAAATTTCCTTACGGAAGATCATTTTTATGTCGGATATATATGTAAAAGTTTAGAAGGAGAAATTTTAAAATGGCAAAAGAGATATTATCATGTCAGAGATCATAAAAAATATTCTCGTTGCAGACAATGCGGTTCCATAATAGAGAAAACCAATAACCGAGTACTGTATTGTAAAAAATGTTATAAGGAAATAAACCAAAAGGATGCCAGAAACAGAATGAAAAAATATAGAGAAGCAATGAAGAAATCGGCGCTTCCTTAAAATACAAAGCTGTTACTTTTTAGAAAAATACCGCAACTGCTTATAAAGTCTGCCTTTACAGGCATTTCAGGCTTCGTATATATCAGGTATGAAAAACAAAGTAACACAGGAGGAAATAAAATGGCAAAAACAAAATATGTAGATCTTGCCGGATTGCAGGTGTTTAAGAGCTGCACCGAAGAGAAAATTTCAGATGGTGATGCAGGCGCAAAATCATACGCAGACGGGCTTCATACAACAATGGGCACACGAGTAGATTCACTTGAAGCAAAAATCGGTGACGGGTTTGAAGTCGTAACAGCAGAAGAGATCAACGGTCTTTTTACTGAATAATTCCGCCGGAGGTATCTATGCCCAAAAATAAGTTTATTGATTTATTTGGATTGGCAGTATTCAAATCGAAAATAACCGATTTAATCGTCAACCACACCGCAGACAATAGTATCCATGTATCTCCTGCCTCACACGACCACGCAAACCAGGTATGGAAAACGGATGATGAGGGAAATCCCGGGTGGCGAGATGAAAAGAATACGGAAATTCAGAATCAGATCGATGAGATAACCGGTAATATCAATATCCTGAACGAAAATTACAAACAGCTCACAGAAACATCCTCCCCTAAAAGCGCAGCAATGGGAGGAATGACAAATGTAACGGCAGGCGTAGGGGCAGAACTTGTACGATTTAATCTTCCGGGCAATGGAAATTTTTATATCGTAACTGGACAAGTGAGAAGTCAAACCTTTACAGGCGCTTGCGTTTCACTGCAAATAACGGGAGGACTTGTTTCTACCGATCAACACCCGGGCTCCGGCGCAGGAGACTCGCAAAATTATAACAGTACAATTATTGCGAGGTCCGGATCACTTATTACACTTAGATGCTGGCCGATTACTACCGGTCAGCTCAGGTGGGAATATGCCTATGTGCAGGTGAGCTAATTGATACTATTAAAGTTTTTTGGGTTAATTAATAAGGAGGACTAGTGTGAAAGAAGGCAGAGGGCCGCCAATAAATGGCTTATTTTAAAGTCCGGGAGCAAACAGGAGGTGAATTTACTATGATTGACAAAGACATTCCCGATCAGCTTATTTTATACCGCGGACACTCCCATAGAATCAATGAATCTATATCCATTCGCATTCCTACCCTGGAAGAAATCTGTTTATATGGCGAATTAAAATATTATTCAATGATACATATGTTGTGTTCTGTCGGTGTTGATCTGTGCTGGCAGCTTGAAGAAGCCGGTATCCCGTTTGATGAAATATCAGACTATAAATTATTCTATATGATTCTGCGAAAACATTATCATACAGAACAGACACAGATCCTATTCGGCAACATGCTGAATTTAAAAGAAATGAAGCTCAGCGAAAATGAAAATGGCGAAGTTTATTTAACTCAGGAAATCATATCGGAAGATAATGGTAAAAAAACAATTACGATTCATGAACAGGACTATCATGAGATCGTCAAATATTTGCGCGCACTGCATAATTTGAAACGAAATGATGCTGTTGCCGGCACAAAAAGCTGTCGTATGGCTTTTATAGAAGATGCGAAAACGGAATACGAAGCACACTTGTCAGAGCCAGTAAAATCTAATTTGCTGCCAATGATATCTACTATGGTAAATTCAGACGGTTTCAAAAGAAACGATCAAACCATATGGGATATGAATATCTATGCTTTTATGGACAGTGTAAAACGAGTCGACAAGATCAGAAATTCCAATTTCTTGTTGCAAAGCGGATACTCCGGATTTGGCATAGACTTAAACAAAATCAAAAAAGAGGAACTAAATTATATGGGAGAACTGAATTAATCAGTTCTTTCTTTTTTATAAGGAGGAAAATATCATATGACAAAATTTAACCCCAATGAAGTAGTATTTGAAAAGATCAGGTACATTGAAGAATTTGACCCGACCACCAAACAGTTACTGAGCAGGCTTACCAATGTCAAGGAACCGACCCTGAATTTCACTTCCGAAGGCACTCCCGTCACAGATGCTCAGGGCGCGGAGATCGTAACTTTTTATAACGCCGCACAGGGCACGCTCTCTTACACGAACGCAATCCATTCCTTTGACTTGCTTGCAGAACAGTTCTCTTCCGAGAAGATGATCGCCACAGAGGATAAGAAGATTGTCGCGCCGGTAAGTGAAGTGCTCGAAATTGTTAATAACAGCGTAACATTGCGGTATGTTCCTGTCGGCACGCCCGGCGCAGAGATCAAATATGTACAGCTCGTCAACGATGAAAATGAATTTGGCGAGACGCTGGAAGTATCCGCCGCTGTCGCGGAAGGCAAATTCACAGTGGATGCCGCAGCGAAAACACTGACCTTCCATGCAGACACCGCCGGCCGCGTCATTGTCGATTACGAGGCGGAAATGGCGCAGGCCATCAGCCTTGCCAAAACGACGGACTCCATGCCGCCTGTAAGGACGCTGCATGTACACTGCTATTTCAGAAACAAATGCGATAACAATATCAAATATATCGGCGTGATTACCTTCCCCAGAGCGCAGATCGATATTTCCAGCATTGATGTCAGCCTGACTCCTGACGGAGGACATGCCGTTACCTACAAACTGCAGAAGCCTTACTGCGACGAGGCCGGAAAGCTCTGCGAAGTGTTTGTTTACAAGGATTAATATAGACTGGGCGTTACGCCCTTTCTATATTTAAGATTAACCGGAGGACATATGATATGTCAGAACAATTAAATGCTGTCTGCAGTATCTGCAATAACCGCTATCACGTCTGCAACACCTGTAAAAGTATTCAGACTTTAAAAACATGGCGGACAGTCGCAGATACGATAGACTGCTATAAAATATATATGCTTATTCATGATTATAAGAGTGGTACTCTCACCAAGGAAGACACACGCAGAAAATTAGCGGAATGTACTTTACCTCAAACATTTCAGCCTCATATAAAGGCTGTGGTCGATGAAATTATGAATCATGATTGCGAAAGATAATATCTGACTCAATGAACGAAACTGATAACTGGGAGGATTTTTAATTATGACCACTACTGTGTTTTTAATTTTACTATCCGGATTTTCCGTAATCAGCAGCCTTGTAACTATGGTACTCATGGGATTGGCAGTCAAATTGGTTTCCATGGCAGAATTTGACAAAGTGAAGCAAATGATTCTTCAACTTTCCAGTCAAAAGAATAAAGGAAGGTGGTTATAGAAATGGACGAAAATTATACTGAATTAGCAGTCCACATTCAAGAAGTGGATAGTCGAAGCCGTTCCAATGAACACCGTCTTGAAAACCATGATAACGAAATCCGTGAGCTTCGCGAAAAACAAGATGCTATTTATGATTTAACATCTTCCGTAAAATCTATTGCCACTGATATGGCATATATCAAAGAAGATGTCAAGGACGTAAAATCAGGACAGGATAGATTGAATGAAAAGGTTACTGTATTGGAAAACCGTCCTGCAAATGAAACAAAGAAAAAGATTGATCAGATTGTGGATAAATTGTTATGGTTAATGATTGGTGGTATCAGCGTCGGATTATTATCCGCTGTTCTGCCTAATATTCCGTGGTAATTTCAGACTTATTACATAGTCTGGCAATCAGATGTCATGCAGGCAAAGAGAGTCCAAATGGAAAGGGAAATGAAATATGATCACATTATTTAGAATGTTTAAATGCTGGCAGCTCAGGACTAAATGGAGACTTGCAATCTGGGAGTTTATTGATCGGCAGGCAATGGAATTGGCTGAAAACCCAGAGGTATTGGAAAAGAAGTTTGTAGATTCACTGACAAAATTAATTCATGAATCTAACGGTAACTAGAGTCTTACTTTGTTGGCGGTATTTTTACATCCCCAAAACAAAAAGGAGGTACCTGTATCTATGAATGAATCTCTCCTACTGCTCCAGGCAAAACTGGATGAAGTAACATCAAAAAAGAATCTTAATGCTGATATTAAGAAAATACAAAGTCAGCTTGACAAATTGAAGGTTCAGGTGGAACCGGACCCGAAAAGTCTTTCTCACATTACGAAGCAGTTAGAAGCCGCTTTGAGTCAAACGGTCGACAAGGCTGGCGGAAAGGCAAACGCAAAAGTACCAGGCATGATTGCGAACCTTGTCCACGGCGCGGCGGCAATGGCTGCCAATGTATCAAAGATAGACGCTGCCCTCACAGAATTGGAAAAGGGGGCTGCCCTGACCGCGGATCAGCTTGATAAAGTGACGGATCAGGCGTCTGCGTCAGGAAAACGCCTGGCAAGAACCGGCGCCGATGTCCTTGATGCCGCGGCGGATTTTAAACGCGCGGGTTATACGATTTCCGACAGCATGGCCTATGCCGAAGAAGCCTTAAAGACAGCCGGCCTGTCAGGAAACCTCATGGACGCCGGACAGGCTGCAGACAGCCTGATTCACATTATGAAAGGGTTTCATAACGAGAGCCCGGAGTTCGCCGCAAATATCAACGATGCCGTGGCCCATCTTTCCAATACAAAAGCCATAGATTTTGATCACCTGATTGACGGCGCCGCAAGATTGTCTGCCGCCGCCGGTCAGTCCGGAATGTCTTTGGAACAGATGCTCGGAACACTGACTGGCGGTTATGAAATCCTTGGGGACATGGAGACGGCAGCCGCAGGCCAGGCTGCCATTTTCTCCCGGATGCAGGCAGCTCAGGCAGATGGCGGAGAAGAACTGAGAAATATTTATGACATCCTTAACGATACTGCCAGCATCTGGGATACGCTCGATCAAAATACAAAAAACGCATTGGCAGTTGACGCCGCGGGCACCGGGCAGGAGGAAGTCTTTCTCGCCCTCATGCAGAACTGGGAAGGGGTCAGAGACGCCGTACAATCCGCCTCCGACAGTTTCGGAAGCGCGAATGCAGAAAACGAGAAATACATTACCAGTATCCAGGGACGGATTGAGAACTTTGAAGGGTCCCTCCAGCAGTTATCAAAAACGTTTCTGGATTCCAATTTCATAAAGTGGTTTGTTGATTTGGGAACAACAGCCGTAACTGCGGTTGATAACATCGTTAAGGCGTTCGGTTCCTTAAAACCTATCGGCATGATTGCCGGAGGACTACTAGGTGCAAAAAAGCTGGGTTAGCGAATCAGATTTTAACGCAAATTGTGCGAGGCTCAGTATATACCCCGTGACGAGGCGGGAATCCTTGTGTAAAACACTAAGAACCGTATAGAAATATATGGAAGGGTATATTAGAAAAATCAACTGCGACCGCTACATCGCAGACCTCTGATATGACTGTGTGTGAACTACGCAGTTTCCGGATATCGCAAGAACCGGACAAGGACAAGAACGGCTCATGTGACTCATCATTTAGCATGATGACCCAACTTGCAGAGAGGCGTACTGCTCTACCGGAGTAAGTGCCGCTCCCATCGGCCACCAAGAGGACGTAGGTATGAATGAATTGATACCCACGAAGGCATGGTCAACAGCCTGTCATTGAGCGTGACAGTGAAAAAGTTCACCGCAACTATGCGGCGCGTTAAAAATAGTGCGTTTTATTTTTATGTTACCGGATGACTTCCAAAAACATTCGTGACTGAAAATAGACATAATAATGATTGATAACTTCGTACATTATCAAAAATCACCACGTATATCCACAGTTTTTACACTCAAAACTCTTATTTATCTTTTTACTGAACATCCCCCACATAGCAATAGAAGCACCACGATTTATTGTGGATATTGGCTTGATATTCGTTGATTTACAGTGTGGGCATCTTGGCGCATTGTCAGTTTGTGCTTTACTACTCTTCTGCTGTTGAAGCTGAGTCTTGAATTGGCTCATTTTTATATTGGTACTCAATGGATCGTTTTCTTTAAGGTCGATCATAGCTTGAAGAAAACTTTATCATTTGAAATATCACACAACAAATCAAAGTCATCTCCTGATATATTCATTTCTTCTAATTTGCCATTACAATTATTAACTTTATGGATTAACTGATCTGTATCATTACAAAAACCAACAATACCACATTTATCACATTTTACTACTATTCTGCTCAAATCAAACCACCCCATTTAAAATTGAATTGTATTATATCATATGCAGTTTATAATTGGAAGTTATAAAAGATAAAGCAGAACTCTTGCTCGCACAAGTTTCTGATGGGAAATTACAATTAGGTGGATTATTTGACGGACTAAAGGTTAAATTAGACAAATACGAAGAAATAATTGATCAATTTTCTAAGCTATCAATTACTGGCAATGAGAAATATACTAATTTAGCAACTGGTGAAATATATTGGGATAAAATCGCCAAATCCATAAAAGGCTGTGACGAAACCGCCCTTTCCTACTTCAAAAGCCTGGAGGACGGAAGCGGTACCATCAACAATCAGTCTGCATCAGTAGAAGGATTGGGTGCTTACCTAAAAAAAACTGGACAGATGTTCGACTTCGCCGCCATCAAAGCAACACTCCTTAACACAGCACTCAACGCGGGAATATTCCTCGTGGCATCCGTCGCAATCCAGGGTCTGGCAAAAGTACTCGACAACTACATCCACAAAGTGGAAAAAGCCAGAGAACGCACCACTGAACTATTCTCCGAATTCAAACAGAGGAACGATACGCTTGCCGATCACAGGAAAACCGTATCAGAACTGGCAGGCAGGTATGAGGAATTATCAAAAGGCGTAAACCTCTCAGACAATGAGAACCGTTCCTTATCCACAGAGGACTATGAAGAGTTTCTGAACATCAATGAACGGCTTGCCAGTTCCTTCCCAGAACTGGCAAAAGGCATTGATGAAAATGGTAATTCCATTCTTGCACTTGGCACAAAGGGTATTACTGCAAAAGAACAGCTAGAGGACCTCTTACAGACTGAAGAAGATTTAAACAACTTCAGGACTGCGCAGGGACTCGAAGAGACTTTTGAAGGCGTCTATACTTATGTTGAAGAAGCAAACGAAGCAACTGATAAATTAAACGGTTCTATCAGTGATTCCAGTAAAGCGATGGACAAGTTACAGGATATAGCTGAAAACGGAATTAATCTCACAGGCGAAAACAATCAATTACTTTTTGCCGGAAATACCAATAATCAGGCGGAACTTGATTACTGGTATTCTCTCACGGACTCTGTCAATGAATTCTGGCAGTCATTAGATGGACAAAGACGTGTTGAGTTAAGTGGACTTGGAATTGACAATTCAACCTTATTCCATTTTAATACGGACGATAATACTGGTGCCTTTGAGGTATATTCACAGGCTTACAATCTTTCACCAGACGAAAGAACGGCATTAGAAAACATTATTCAGGACAATGTTGGTGAGGTAAGCAGCGCACTCCTTGACTCTGTCAGTGATCAGAAACAGAGCCTGCAGGAGCAGATTCAGAAAGGAGAAAATGCCTGGGCAGATTTTATACCGCTTCTAATCTCTTCTATGAAGTCAAAATCAACGTTTCAGAATCTGGACCCTGATTTGCATGATATTGCCATACAGATTGTTGAAGGCCTCGATTACAGTTATGCCAGTGCCATGAAAGCATATGACCCCGATCCATATGCTTATATCAGGGATAAGTTCATTGTTCCGATGGGCAGACTTAATGATTCTGATAAACGGAAGCTGCAATCTAACTTTGAGGCATTATTCCTGTTAGACGCCGGGAATCTATCTCAGGACAACCAGACAAAAATTGAAAGATTTATCAACACGATTGCTGTTCTGCTGAAAAAAGATCCGTTTGAGATTCGTGTCGCGTTGGGATTCGATGTAGAAGATTCCCGGGACAGATATGAGAAAGCATTAAACGAAGCAAAACGTCAGCTTGGCGGTTATGGCCATGATGACAGAGGCTTTGAAGTCAACAATGCTGTTGGTTATCAACTTGATGACTTCTGGAATGAACATGTGGTAACTGAGGATGACTGGGTTTTATGGCAGAAGGTTACAGAAGGAATCACCGATTACACAGAAGCCGTAAATGCTTTTACAGAAGCAAAGAAAAATGCTGTTACTGCCGGCGTCAATGATAATAATCTTCCCCTCTCCGTCTCTTCTACCATCTCCCAGCTAACCACCCAGCTAATGCCCGCCTTCGATGCCCTGAAATCTGCTTATCAGAGCATCTTTACAGAAGACGGTTTTACCCTTGAAAACGTAGACTTATCCATGCTGGATTCCATCAAATCATCCATTGACGACCTGAATTCCATGGAAGGCGTGGATATAAGTGTTGATTATGCCTCCTTTGAGAACCTTGCAAGAGTGCTGACAGATACCGCTTCCACAGAAGATGACGTCCATGAAGCCATAGATTTATTCGCCACAGACATTGTATCCTCCTTAAATCCTGCCCTCTCGCAGTGCTCCGGGGAAGCGTACCTGATGATGCAGTCTCTTTTAGAATCCCTTGGCGTGATGAACAGCGAACAGGCCATGGCATCCGCCCTCGGTTATACGTATGAAGAGTATGCCGCCGCGAAAAAGGAATGCGCGGATGCGGGCTTCGATCTTGCCAATGCCACGGAAGAACAGATCGCTGATTTCATTCAGGAACAGGGCGGGGCGGAAAACTGCGGCGCGGCCCTTGCGACACTACAGTTAAAGAAGCTGCTTGTAAACTCTGCGTCCATCAGCACCCTATCCGATGTAAACCAGATCCTGTCCCTCGCAAAGGCGGCCGGTATCTCCGCCGATTCCCTGGTCACCCTTGCCAATGCAAAGGCACAGTTTGAGACGGCACAGGCCCAGTATAAGAAAGACGGCTCCAGAGAGTCACAGCAGGCTATGGCGCTTGCGGCCCGCGGCATGAAGGAAGCCAGCGGGAAAGTAAAGGAAGACATCTTAAACTATGAGCCCGTAGAGTTTGCTCCCAAAGGAAACGGCACAGGCAGTGGAGGCGGTGCTTCCCGCTCCCAGAAAGAGACGGCGGAAACCTTCGACTGGATTGCCAAAGCCATCGAGGCCATCGAAGATGACTTATCCCGCCTTGATAAAGCCGCTTCTTCCGCCTACGCTTCCGCCATTGAAAAGAACGAGGCCCTTTCCGAGAGCATCGGCAAGATTAACGAAGAGATCCTGCTCCAGCAGCAGGCCTATAAGCAGTACATGGCAAAAGCGGAGGCCGCGGGATTATCCGATGAATACAAAAACCTCGTCCAGAACGGCGGCGTTGCCATCGAGTCCATAACGGACGCTGACCTCAAGGAAGCGATCAAAACCTACGAACAGTGGTATGACAAGGCAGAGCAGGCGCAGCATCAGATCGACGAACTCCATGAGAAGGCAAAGGACAAACACGTGGCCGCCTATGAGTTAGAGGCCGGCGAGATCGAAAAGCTCCGGGAAAATCAGGTGATCACAGAGCGCGAATATCTGGACGCCATGCAGGCGCTCTACGAGAAGTATTACGCCGGCCAGACCGGCTTTGCGAATCAGGCAAAAGACGCGAGGCTGAAACTCTTACAGGAAGAAAAAGAATTTCTGGAAACAATAGCCGATGCCGCCGCCTCCCTCCTCGATGGCCAGATCAAAGACACCGGGGAGGAGAAAGACCGGGCCCGCAAAGCCTACGAAGACCAGATCGACGCTATCGAAGAGATCATCGACGCAAGAGAGAGGGAAAAAGACGCCGTCCAGCAAAAGATCGACGCCCTTAAAGACGAAGGCGACGAGCTCGACAGGCAGAAAACCCTCCTTGACGCCGTAAAGAGCAGACAGGAAGCCCTCTTTGCCCTGGAGCGTGCGAAAAACCAGAGAAGCCAGATGCTCTATCAGGACGGGCAGATGGTATGGACGGTGGACGACGCCTCGATCCGGGAGGCAGGCAAAAGCGTGGAAGACGCGCAGGCCGCCGTCGACAAGGCAGAGCGCGACATTCAGATCGCCGATCTGCAGGCGCAGATCGACCTGATCCAGGACGGGATCGACGCGCTTGAAGACCAGAAGGCGCAGATTGAGGCCCTTGCCGACGAATCCGACGCCTTCTTTGACAAAAAGATCGCCGACATAGAAGCCTACCAAAGCAGGTGGAACGAAGCCTTTGACAGCAGGGAACGCTCCGCCGCCATGGAAAACCTCAAAGCCATGTTCGGGGAGGACGCCCCCGACCAGATCCTCGCCCACAGCGATGCGCTGTTATCCACACTGGCACAGTCCTGCATCGACACCCAGGCGGCCATCGACCTCGTGACAGCCGGCGCGGTCGGCGCGCTCACACAGCAGTGGGGAGAGCTTGCCGGAGTCTCCGTCTCTATGGACAACGCCATGCGCCTGTCCGGACTGTCCATGGACGAACTGACCGGGAAAGCCGGCCTGCTCGGCCTCGCCATCGGCCAGACCGCCGACTCCTCCAGGCAGATCGGGGAAGCGTTAAACGCGGCGGACACCACGGCTGCCAGCGAACAGTTCCACACTGCGGGCGCATCCGCACAGGAAATGCAGCAGCAGGTGGAAGGAGTTACCCAAACGCTGGATACGCTTACCTCCGATGTCCAGGGCCTTTCCATCCCCGCCCCTGACACCAGAGCGTTCGCCGCCGCCCTCTCAGGGGAAGACGGAGCCGGCGGCATCCTTGGACAGTTACATGCCTTTATCGAGAGATTCCGCGGGATCTGCCTCGAGATCCCTTCTATCTGGAACGGCATGATCCAGTCCATAAGCGGACAGGAAACCGCTTCCGGACAGGCCACAGGCTGCGACGCCCTCTTCGCCCCTCTCCTGACTGCCATGGACACTGCAAAGACTGCCATCGACACGAAACTGACAGAATACGCGGGCGCATGGACCCAGTTTCACACCGACCTCGGGGCCATCATCGGCATCTCAGCCGGAGGCGGGGCAGGGAAAGAGGCTGCTGGAAAAGGAAAACACGGCCTTTCTCTGCCGTCTGGAAAGGCAGCCGCCTCCGGGGACGGGAAAGGAAGCGCCCCCTCCGAAGGCGGCACCATCGTCGGGACGATCACCGCCGGAGGGCAGGCAGCCACGGCGGCCTTAAACGAGTCATGGATTCCCGGCTTTGAAGGGTTCGCCGCTTCCATCGACCACATCTGCTCCTGCGTATGCACCATGACCGCGGACATGGCCAATGAAGTCATTGACATGGTCAACGCGGCCTTAAAAGCATTAAAGGAGCTGCAGGCTAAGAATACCAGCGCCTACAAGATCGACAAGGTAACAAGCGGCTATGCGGCCCATCCGGTCAGCGCTGCGAACGCATACGGCACGCTCTCTTCCCCTGACGGAAGCGGCGCCATCGTCAGAGACCAGACCTCCCTTGTCAACGAGCTGGGCAGCGAAATGATCGCCCGCGGGGGAACTCTGTACGAGATCCCCCGCGGCGCGCAGGAAGTACAGCTCAAAAAGGGAGACATCGTCTTCAACCACAGACAGACCGAAGAATTAAAGAGGCACCACCGCGTCACCTCGGGCGGCGGCCGCGGGAAGCTGATCGGCGCCTTCGCCTCGGGAACGGCGGACGCCTCCTCCGTCAGCGTACTGGAGGGCAGTATCCGCGAGCTGTGGGACAGCGAGCAGTTCCAAAAGCTGCTGGATACGATCACCGGGCTGAAAACCGGACAGGATACGGTCATCGAACAAAACGATGGGCTGCTCAGGGACAGAGACGGCGCCGTCATGCTGGATAAAAACGGCAATCCCTATCCCAGAGGGAGCTTCCTCGGCTCTGACGGGCATGTATACACCCCGCTGCCCGACGACCATCCCGACATCTTGATGGGGAAACGGTTTGATGCGTATGTGCAGAGGATGGGCGGGCCGGAATTTCTCTCTGTCAATGCGATGGCCCGGCACGAACAGCAGATGGAGAGTATGCTGAGGCAGATCACCAATTCCACGGTTGTCATGAATAATAATAAGCCAAGCATCACGATTGGAGATATTCATGTCACCTGTCCGGGAGTCACACGACAACAGGTAGCAGAACAGCTTGGTTATGCGATAGGGGATGAATTGAACAAACAATTCAATGGATTGTCTCTTTATGCTTACCAGGATAGTAGAATCAGCAGATAATTCAGATAAATGAGAATAGACGGCTGTACTTTGGCATATGATTGCAGCCGTCTGATCAAAAGGAGGGGTAGGAATGAACTATAAGGAAGAAATATTAAGATCGATAAAGGTCATAATGGAGAGTAAACTAAATCATTACAAAGCAGACAAAACATACCGATCCGTGATCAAGGATGTCACGCCAAAAGGATATGTAATTGAAGAGATGGGAGTTGAAAGAACCGTGAAATGCTGTATTCCGGGCATTAAATTACAAATCGGTCAGGGTGTGTGGGTGAAAGAACCGATGGGAGATCTCAAAGAGATGCACATCTGCGGTGTGGTTACGAAGTAATCCAGGTTTGAATTACAAGGGATTATCAAAAGACGCAAACCGCTCAAACAATGATACCCTCAGTGGACAAGGGCACACACGCCGTGTGTCCCTTTGTCCACTGAGGGTAACCGTTCCCAGAGGAATATAAAGGATTTCTGGCTATCAGCAAACAGCTTGCAAATTCATTGAGGAAAAAATAGTAAAATATTAACCAGTCTATATAAAGAAGGATTTTCATTTTCCAAACATCTGAAAAACAAAAAAACCTCACCAAAAACAATCTTTCCATCATTTGACGCATATGAGATCGGTAAATCACAAAGAAAGTATTGCTTACTTATAAAAGTATGATATAATAATAAAAGTAATGAAGGGAATAAACAAAAGGCACTACCTGTATTGCAGAACGGTTTGCCTTGAAATTCAATTAAATTCTAGTAAGAACCAGAAGATAACCGCATTCCTTGGTGGGTGGGCGGTTATTTTCTTGCATTCTTACCATTTTCGTATCCTAACTTATATGATGCACCACACAAAATACCTGCGATTGCAACAATATAATATATTGTTTCTATAGTTATCATATGCAATAAGTCCTCCTTTCGCATAAATTCCTTGAAAGGTTTCTATGTAAACAGAGCTTGTACTCTCTGGCGGAAGACAAACCGTCCTACCGTACTTTAGGTAGCACCTACAATGATTGTAGCATATTGGAATACTTTGTCAATTATAATGAGGTGGCTTCTTGAGTTGCCACGAATCACAGTCTCAAGACAGGTATGACCGATGATAAAAAGGTGATATATGCTGTTGGTCTGGCAAGATATGATGGTGAATTATTGACAGATGATGGTTCAATCTACCTCCACTTAGATAATAAAATGGCATTTACCATGAAACTAATAATGGATGAATTATTTGGTGAAAATAATTGCCGCGCATTTATAACGCGAAAAAAGTGTAGTACAAAAAACTATACAAAAAACACATTTGGTAATGTGTCTGATTATAATATTCTATTCTAAAGGCCCCGACTATACGTGGAACCGCCCTTATGACCCGTGGGAGACAGATAGAATGATAGAAGAATATCCGTATATAGATGAAAACACAGGTAGAAGATATAAAAAAGTTCCTATTCATGCTCCGGGCGTTAGAAACGGCGAAACAGGAAAAGAGTGGCGTGGGAAAATGCCGCCGACCGGAAAGCATTGGCAATGTACCCCGGATAAATTAGATGAATTAGATGACGCTGGTGAAATATATTGGAGTCCTACAGGAAATCCTAGGCGGAAAGTTTTCTGTGACCCATCAAAGGGTATTCCAATACAGGATATTTGGCTTAATTATAGAGATTCAATCAATCAAGCGCAAAAGACGACAGGCTATCCAACTGAAAAGAATTATGAAATGCTTAAAATGATTGTTTGCGCTTCCTCCGATCCAGGTGACATTGTTTTAGATTGTTTTGCTGGAAGTGATACAACATTGGGTGCTGCTTTTGAGTGCGGGAGGAAATGGATAGGTGTAGATAAGAGCCTTGAAAGTATTCGTGCTATTTTGAAGCGCTTTACATCGGGGCTCGACCTTTACGGTGATTATGTAAGTACACCATCAGATTGCAGACAAATGGCCTTGGACCTCGAAGAAAAAATGTCCATTTTCTATTTACACAACCGATGAGTTAAAAGCTGAACTGGAACCTCTTTGTGGTACAGGGATGGAATTAAAAAACGCAAAAGTTGGCAATGCTTGAAGACAATATATCATCAATAAATATCATTGCCCATATGTGTAAAAAGGAGGAACTTTCATTTGGGTAATAATGAATTTGCGTTGGATATAATTGCAGGACTGAATAAGGGAAAAAGCTGATTAATCGGGCGAAAGAACTGTTTTCTGCCGCAAGTATTGTCAGGGCAATATTGGTACAGGCAAAACAAGCGGTATCTAATACAGTCGAGCTTGATATGGTATATACTGATCTTATAAAAGTAAATGATGAGTCAAATCGTAATGACTATACGGGTTACTTATCAAGATGCAATCAAAAAGCCCAGGCATTGATCGATAAATACACCGAATCAGGAAATACTGCCTCAATAACAACCGCTGAATTGTCCAGGGGCGTACAGTCAGCAAGCTCCGTATTTGCAGATGCGAATACCAGCGTTGATGAATTTCTGGCATTGCTAAGTTCCGGAATTATTTATTACCGCAAATCCCTGAGCTCTTAGGACCCGCACAATTTCATAAATATGTCATTGCTTTTCTCCCATTTTCTGCATATAATAAAAGTACAGAAAATGTTCCCGCTTACCGATGGTGCGGAATATAAATTATTCGGTATGAACATTTATCCCCGCCCTCTGTAGCGGGGATTTTTATCAAGGAGTTTGAGAAATATCAAAGTATCTACAGCCGGCAGGTTGCCCGTTACAAAAAATGCACTAAGATCGTACTCGGTAAATGTGGCAGCTGGGATGCCGCTTTCCTTATACAGAACGCATTCCCGACCCCAGCGGATTATTTCGACCATATACAAACAAGCAAGGGAGTTCCTTTATCCCTGCATGATTCCACCGAAAAACCGATCGCCCATAATCTAAGCTACAACATCCGCCTGCACAAGCGCGGTATCTCTCTTTTCTACACGGGCATCGACCGCATCTGTCATCTGATGGAAGAAAAAATAAAGACCGGAAACTGAAACGTAACAACCCTTACAGCGTGCCACAAAAAACAGCACGCTTTTTACATCTCAAAAACAAAAAGAAGGTACCTGCATCTGTGAATGAATCTCTCAGAGATAAGCCCTCACAGCAGCGACAACCTCCACAGCGAGTGATATGAAACGATGCTCGCTGAATATGCGCTCGGTACTGCCTGGCATGACAGGACAATCCATGACGGATTGTGAAATGCAGGAATCTTATCTCCTGTTCATGTTATGTGGAATGACAGACAGTGCGGCTGCCACCGTGATGGCTCTTGACCTGGCAATCAAACTCGACAATGATACTGGTGAAAGCGTTTATGATAAAAGAGGCATTATATTTTGGTAAATATGAACCTAAACGCATCATTTAAGTTCTTATCGTTGACTTTTTGCACCTTTTCGCATATACTATAGAAAAGATGTAAAGGAGACATGATTATGGCACAAGCAACTTTCAGCGTCCGCATGGACGAAACATTAAAAAAACAGTTTGACGGCTTATGCCAGGACTTCGGTATGAATGCTAGCACTGCAATTAACGTATTCGCAAGAGCCGTTGTCAGGCAGCGCAGGATACCTTTTGAAATATCATCTCCTGAAACTGATATCACCAGAGAAGGCGCAATGCAAGCATTCAATGCCCTGCGGGCACAGGCGAAAGAAAACGGCGTTGCAGATATGAGTCTTGATGATATCAACAAGGAAATTGATCTTGCGCGTACCGAGGTATAAGGTATGATCTGCTACGCAGTCATCGATACAAATGTGCTCGTTTCCGCATTGCTCTCAATCAAGAATGACACCGCCACGGTTCAGATTGTGAGCAAAGTAATCAGCGGGGAAATCATTCCTGTTTATAGCAATGTGATCACAAAAGAATACAGAGAAGTTCTCTCCCGCAAGAAGTTTGGATTCTCTATAAACGCAATCGGATACCTGCTCTCTGCTGTAGAAAAATATGGTCTATTGATTGACCCATCACCATCAGGTATCATACTGCCGGATATGAAGGATCTGCCATTTTACGAGGTAGTACTTGAAAAACGTGATGATAACACGTACCTCGTCACTGGCAATATCAAGCATTTTCCGAAAGAACCATTTGTGGTAACTCCTCGTGAACTGCTCGATATCCTAGACGAAAACAAATAAAGAAAATAAATGATCAGACTTGAAAGCATCTATCGGAAGGTAGGCGCTTTTTTGAAAGGCACTTTCTGAATACATTCTGTCACAAGAGCCGAGAATCAGATGTTATTTCCCACAGAATATCATCCTTCATAGTGATCTTGGAAGCCAGTATACAAGTCAGGCATTAGAAGATTGCCTGAACAGCAGAGAAATCCTGCACTCATATAGCCGTAAGGGGAATCCATAGCTCTATCGGTTATCTGACACCACAGCAAAAGGAGGCTGTTGAGATTTAAATTTTCAGAAGCTGTTTCAAATCTTTCCATGTTATAAACCATGTACAACGGCATATAGTTCCGCTGCTCTCCTGCTCTTCTATAAAAAACAAATAACCCCTAAAGCGTGCCGCAAAAAACGGCACGCTTTTTAATTCAGGTGCAACCAGATCCGAAAAGTATTCTTCTCAGCAGTTTCCGGACACGGATGTCCGGAAAAGAGCTGCCTGATCCCGGATGGCGAATGCAGACCGTCTGCGTCGCTGTCTTTGAAACAGCAAAACATGTCTCTGCCGTAACATATTCTGTCACCAAAAGCAGGACAATATGAAAATACCATATCCGAAGCACGGAATAAAGCGGAAACCCTTCTGTTCTTCTGTCATAGCCCCTGTTACTTTTTAGAAAAATGCCGCAACCGCTGATAAAATCTGCATTTGCAGGCATTTCAGGCTTCGTATATATCAGATATGGAAAACAAAGTAACAAAAAGGAGGAAAGGAAATGACAAAAACAAAATATGTAGATCTCGCCGGATTACAGGTATTTAAAGACTGCATTGACGAGAAAATTTCAGATGGTGATGCAGGCGCAAAATCATACGCAGACGGGCTTCATACAACAATGGGCACACGAGTAGATTCACTTGAAGCAAAAATCGGTGACGGGTTTGAAGTCGTAACAGCCGAAGAGATCAACGGTCTTTTTACTGAATAATTCCGATCTCCAGTTTCGGTTATTCGGACGTTCAACAAGCCATTGCCGGAGCAGGTTTCGGAAACGGAAGCCTACTTTTGTCTTATAACAGAATCGGTTCCGTGCAGTTTGAAACGTCTTTGTCCACAAGATGGTATTATGCAACGATAACCGTACCGGTAGATTAATTACAGGAGGTGAATTTACTATGATTGACAAAGACATTCCCGATCAGCTTATTTTATACCGCGGACACTCCCATAGAATCAATGAATCTATATCCATTCGCATTCCTACCCTGGAAGAAATCTGTTTATATGGCGAATTAAAATATTATTCAATGATACATATGTTGTGTTCTGTCGGTGTTGATCTGTGCTGGCAGCTTGAAGAAGCCGGTATCCCGTTTGATGAAATATCAGACTATAAATTATTCTATATGATTCTGCGAAAACATTATCATACAGAACAGACACAGATCCTATTCGGCAACATGCTGAATTTAAAAGAAATGAAGCTCAGCGAAAATGAAAATGGCGAAGTTTATTTAACTCAGAAAATCATATCGGAAGATAATGGTAAAAAAACAATTACGATTCATGAACAGGACTATCATGAAATCGTCAAATATTTGCGCGCACTGCATAATTTGAAACGAAATGATGCTGTTGCCGGCACAAAAAGCTGTCGTATGGCTTTTATAGAAGATGCGAAAACGGAATACGAAGCACACTTGTCAGAGCCAGTAAAATCTAATTTGCTGCCAATGATATCTACTATGGTAAATTCAGACGGTTTCAAAAGAAACGATCAAACCATATGGGATATGAATATCTATGCTTTTATGGACAGTGTAAAACGAGTCGACAAGATCAGAAATTCCAATTTCTTGTTGCAAAGCGGATACTCCGGATTTGGCATAGACTTAAACAAAATCAAAAAAGAGGAACTAAATTATATGGGAGAACTGAATTAATCAGTTCTTTCTTTTTTATAAGGAGGAAAATATCATATGACAAAATTTAACCCCAATGAAGTAGTATTTGAAAAGATCAGGTACATTGAAGAATTTGACCCGACCACCAAACAGTTACTGAGCAGGCTTACCAATGTCAAGGAACCGACCCTGAATTTCACTTCCGAAGGCACTCCCGTCACAGATGCTCAGGGCGCGGAGATCGTAACTTTTTATAACGCCGCACAGGGCACGCTCTCTTACACGAACGCAATCCATTCCTTTGACTTGCTTGCAGAACAGTTCTCTTCCGAGAAGATGATCGCCACAGAGGATAAGAAGATTGTCGCGCCGGTAAGTGAAGTGCTCGAAATTGTTAATAACAGCGTAACATTGCGGTATGTTCCTGTCGGCACGCCCGGCGCAGAGATCAAATATGTACAGCTCGTCAACGATGAAAATGAATTTGGCGAGACGCTGGAAGTATCCGCCGCTGTCGCGGAAGGCAAATTCACAGTGGATGCCGCAGCGAAAACACTGACCTTCCATGCAGACACCGCCGGCCGCGTCATTGTCGATTACGAGGCGGAAATGGCGCAGGCCATCAGCCTTGCCAAAACGACGGACTCCATGCCGCCTGTAAGGACGCTGCATGTACACTGCTATTTCAGAAACAAATGCGATAACAATATCAAATATATCGGCGTGATTACCTTCCCCAGAGCGCAGATCGATATTTCCAGCATTGATGTCAGCCTGACTCCTGACGGAGGACATGCCGTTACCTACAAACTGCAGAAGCCTTACTGCGACGAGGCCGGAAAGCTCTGCGAAGTGTTTGTTTACAAGGATTAATATAGACTGGGCGTTACGCCCTTTCTATATTTAAGATTAACCGGAGGACATATGATATGTCAGAACAATTAAATGCTGTCTGCAGTATCTGCAATAACCGCTATCACGTCTGCAACACCTGTAAAAGTATTCAGACTTTAAAAACATGGCGGACAGTCGCAGATACGATAGACTGCTATAAAATATATATGCTTATTCATGATTATAAGAGTGGTACTCTCACCAAGGAAGACACACGCAGAAAATTAGCGGAATGTACTTTACCTCAAACATTTCAGCCTCATATAAAGGCTGTGGTCGATGAAATTATGAATCATGATTGCGAAAGATAATATCTGACTCAATGAACGAAACTGATAACTGGGAGGATTTTTAATTATGACCACTACTGTGTTTTTAATTTTACTATCCGGATTTTCCGTAATCAGCAGCCTTGTAACTATGGTACTCATGGGATTGGCAGTCAAATTGGTTTCCATGGCAGAATTTGACAAAGTGAAGCAAATGATTCTTCAACTTTCCAGTCAAAAGAATAAAGGAAGGTGGTTATAGAAATGGACGAAAATTATACTGAATTAGCAGTCCACATTCAAGAAGTGGATAGTCGAAGCCGTTCCAATGAACACCGTCTTGAAAACCATGATAACGAAATCCGTGAGCTTCGCGAAAAACAAGATGCTATTTATGATTTAACATCTTCCGTAAAATCTATTGCCACTGATATGGCATATATCAAAGAAGATGTCAAGGACGTAAAATCAGGACAGGATAGATTGAATGAAAAGGTTACTGTATTGGAAAACCGTCCTGCAAATGAAACAAAGAAAAAGATTGATCAGATTGTGGATAAATTGTTATGGTTAATGATTGGTGGTATCAGCGTCGGATTATTATCCGCTGTTCTGCCTAATATTCCGTGGTAATTTCAGACTTATTACATAGTCTGGCAATCAGATGTCATGCAGGCAAAGAGAGTCCAAATGGAAAGGGAAATGAAATATGATCACATTATTTAGAATGTTTAAATGCTGGCAGCTCAGGACTAAATGGAGACTTGCAATCTGGGAGTTTATTGATCGGCAGGCAATGGAATTGGCTGAAAACCCAGAGGTATTGGAAAAGAAGTTTGTAGATTCACTGACAAAATTAATTCATGAATCTAACGGTAACTAGAGTCTTACTTTGTTGGCGGTATTTTTACATCCCCAAAACAAAAAGGAGGTACCTGTATCTATGAATGAATCTCTCCTACTGCTCCAGGCAAAACTGGATGAAGTAACATCAAAAAAGAATCTTAATGCTGATATTAAGAAAATACAAAGTCAGCTTGACAAATTGAAGGTTCAGGTGGAACCGGACCCGAAAAGTCTTTCTCACATTACGAAGCAGTTAGAAGCCGCTTTGAGTCAAACGGTCGGCAAGGCTGGCGGAAAGGCAAACGCAAAAGTACCAGGCATGATTGCGAACCTTGTCCACGGCGCGGCGGCAATGGCTGCCAATGTATCAAAGATAGACGCTTCTCTGGCAGAATTGGAAAAGGCGTCTGATCGGACCGCGGATCTGCTTGAAAACGTGGCGGATCAGGCGTCTGCGTCAGGAAAACGCCTGGCAGGAACCGGCGCCGACGTCCTCGAGGCCGCGGCGGATTTTAAACGCGCGGGCGATACGATTTCCGACAGCATGGCATATGCCGAAGAGGCGTTAAAAATGACCCATATCCAGGAACAGGTTGAGAATCTTGAACAATCCGCCCGGCAGTCATCCAAAACGGTTCCGGACTCCGGGCTCATAAAGTGGTTCGTTGATTTAGGATCGGCAGCCATAACTGCCGCTGATAAGCTCGTTCATACATTTGGAACGATCGATGCTCTGGGTCAGGGAATTACAAGATTCGTTAGAGGCTTTGATTGATCTTATGGCGACATAGGATGACAAACAACTAAAATTCTAAAATAACTTTGGCGGGAGATTTTAGTTGGTCAATCATAGATAAGGAAATAACACAATGGCGTTATCGACAAGTCTATGGATACATGGGGCCTTTAATCAGACTCTGCAAACACGTCCGGCGGAGTATAAACGATACATGGAGGAGTAAATGCTTGGAAGTTTCTTACACACAGGTAAGACAGAAGAAATTCTGCTAATGCACATCAAACCACAATCCCTAAGCTGCGGATGAGGTTACGAAAGTAGAAAAAATTGATGATGCTGATATAGGGAAATATCGGAGAGATCCGATAGGTGCCTAAGTATCACTGACAATGGACAACGAGCAGGACGGCACTCTGAGCCATATCAGAGAGCAATCCCCACAGACATACCCATCCTCTTAGCAGGCTACAGCCATAATGCAGCTTACTAATAAGGCATAGTGCGTATTGCGATTTTATGATTTTCAGTAATACGTTTGGCCGCAGTGTTTCGGCCAACGAGTAAAAATCAAATGTTATTATTTAACACAGTGTTATTATTTTCTGTCAAAATTTACTGCCACAGTTATTACATATGTAAGTTTTGCCATTATCATACATCCCGAAGATGCCATATTTAGCCATTTTCAATGCTTTCCCAAAACTATTGTATTTTGACAGATTTTTGCTTCCACAAATCGGACATTTGGGTTTATTCAATAGCTCTTTTGCTACTGCATTTGCATGGGCAATTTGTTCTTGTGAAGGTGGCGCGCCTGTTTTTTCTCTAAAAATATTAAAAGTATCTTCTGCCGTTTTATTATCACATTTAAAAAAATCCTCAATATATTTAATTGCTTCATCTTCTTTTCTAGCATAATATAATTTTAAAAGTGTATTACATACAGCCTCATCGGATTCTGTGTCCATAACAAAATTATTTATTTGGTCCCAAATTTCTTGTGGTGTCATGTATTACTCCTATCGTTCATTATTTTTTTATTATAACATTCCAAAAATATAAACGCAACTGAAATCTCTCGCCAAGACAACAGAAGCATTAGATGCTATAAAAAAATCAAGTAAAGCATATGATGATTTAAAAAGAATTGGAGAATCTTACACACAAGAAACCCTCAAAGCAGCAATCGCTCAGTCAACACTCAACAAAGAGCAGATCAAAACAATTCTTTCAGCCAGCAAACTACAAGGAGAACTCCTCGAAACAACCACAACAGAACTGGCCAATGCCGCAAGTACAAATGCCGTCGCCGCCTCTCAGGCAGCAACTACAGGCACAACCATCGGCCTGGGCACAGCCTTCAAGGGTCTGTGGATACAGATCAAAGCCGCGACCGCATCCCTGTGGGCGTTCCTGACTACGAATCCTCTTGGATGGGTTACCTTGGTCGTAGGCGCGCTCACCGGCGCCGCTCTTGGTATTAAGAAATACAACGATTCGTTAGAAGAAGCAAAGCAGAAAATAAGGGAAACCGCGGAAGAATCCAGGTCCGCCGTAAAAACGATCCAATCCGATTTTGATGAATTATCCTCGGCCACAGACCGTATCAAACAGAGATACGCACAGCTGGCCCAGGGAGTGGAAAACCCGGGCAGCGTCAATCAGTCCCGCGGCTCCCTCAGCACGGATGAATATGCAGAGTTTCTTGATCTGAGCAACCAGTTAGCCGAATTATTCCCGCAATTAACCGTCAATTATGATGCCAACGGGAACGCAATCCTTGGCCTGTCCGGGAATGTCGACACGATCGTCGGCTCCCTCAATGATTTAGTCACTGTCCAGCAGAAACTTTCCAATCAGGAAATCCTGAAAAATATGCCGGATCTATGGGCAGGATTCCTGTTAGATAATGAGGAATTTCAAAAAGCGCTCGACGACGCTGAAAAAGCAGCCGACAAACACTTAAAACTGGCAGAGAAAGTGAAAAAAGGTTCCACTTTATCCCTGGATAACGAAAGCGACAACAACATTCTGATCAAAGCGGCCAAGGAAACCGGCATAATGGATTCCCGCTATGGAAATGATTTTTACAGCGAAAAACAATCCGCGTCGGGATATGCCGCTAAGTCTTTTCTTTCCGGTGAATGGGATTTTACAAAGCTTTCAGAAAAAGAATTTGAACTGTTAATATCTAAGCTGGAAGAATTTGGCTCTGAGTATGAAACTACCGCCTGGGTACTGGAAGGCAAGATTGCTTCTGCCAATTCCGGCATGGCAGGCTATCTCAACACATGGCTGTCTGAAGAATGGAATTTCAGCAAAATGGACCCCAATATGCAGAATGTAACCAGAAGCATGTTGCAAAGTGGTGACTGGGTTGATTTCATACCAGAAACTGTTGATGCTGGTAACTGGGATGAAGTAAGTAATTGGTTACAGAGCGAATTTCTATATGAAATAAACAAAGTACAGGACAATGAAAAGATCTCGAAAGCATTATCCGAAGTATTTACAAATCAAGACCTGATTCCAAAAGAAAAAGCTGATTATATCAGACAAGTTCAAGAATATTTTGGAGAGGATCATGCGATAACTTTATCTTTAACACCTGAACTGGAATCAACAGAAGAATTGGAAAAGCAGTACCAAGATGCAATTAATTTTGCAAAGGGCAAATTTGATGGTTACGATCCTGCCGAATTCTTTAAAAAACAATCTATCAACACGCAGGAAGAAATTGACGCTTGGCAGAAAATCGCACAGGGCGCTAAAAATGCTGCGGAGGCTGAAAGGGAATACTTAAATCAGAGACAGAACGAAACTCCGCCCCTCTCCGTCTCCGATACCATCTCCCAGCTAACCACCCAGCTAATGCCCGCCTTCGATGCCCTGAAAACCGCATACCAAAATATATTCACCGATGGTTCACGACGGAAAGTACAGACCTGTTCATGCCCGATTCCATCAAGTCTGAATTAGATGAAATGTCAGAAACAGGCTTTAATAAAAATAGATAAGATGGCATTAAAAAAGCGAAAAGGGCCCAGTGAATCTGATATACGGGATTCTATGTATCAGGTGTATGACTGTCTGCCTGAAGAAACAAAGAAAGAATATTGCCAGGACATGCTTAATTATAAAGAAATTCTTTGAAGATGCTCTGTCGATGATAACGAATTGTCTTCAGAATACCCTGGAAGAACAAAAGCAGATAGTGAAAACTGATATATGGGAAAAAGGAGGATGAAAATATGTTCGTCATATACTTGTGATGGGTTTGCATAGGTAGTATAATAAAACATAAAAAAGAAGAAAGTTGGGGATTTGGGTATGGCTAAGGTGATTTGCGAATCGTGTGGATCAAGTTTCCCGCTGGATCGGGTAAAGAATTTGGATAATTGCCCTGTCTGTGGGAAATCGCTTTGGGAAAGCAAAGAAGATAATAATGAAACTTCTGCCCATGATAAAGAACTTAGTTTCGGTGATGATGTTGAATTAGGCGAAAATGACTCTTTTGATGAGGATAAGATTGATTTCTGGTGGTATAGTATACGGGAACCAGGAACTTTTGATGATAGTGATACAGGAAATGTTTACACTACTTGTACAAAGTGTGGACATCTTGTAGGATGTGCACCTTATCCGATTGCCAGAACAAAAGATTATTTGCTTATTAGTTCAAGATATATAAGTAAGTGCAGCCATTGCGGCAATGAACTGAAAAACCATATCATTTCCAAACGTCCTGAAAGCTGGGTCGATCCCAGAAAGCATAATATGAGGGGAAAGGAATGCGAAAACGTCCCAAAGTGCCCTGTCTGCTCATCAACTAAAATACATAAAATCAGCCTGACAAACAAGGCGGCATCGGCATTGACTTTTGGTGTTTTATCAACAGGATATGTGAGTAAAACGTATAAATGTGATACATGTGGGGCTAAGTTTTAAGCAATATTAAAAACTGAATACAGAGAATATAATACAAGACAGTTGCAATTAATGGACTGTCTTTTTGTATGTGTAAAAAGGAGGTACTTTCATTTGGGTAATAATGATTTTGCGTTGGACATAATTGCAAGACTGAATAAGCGGCTGTCAGAAGCACAATTAAAAAGTGATTTAAATGGGCTTGACAATACCCTTTCTGTAAAAGTGATTGCAAAACTTGCAACGGCACTCTCAAAGAAGCAATTAAGCGACAGTTTAAAACAGTTAAATAACTTATATATTCAAGTTGGCACAAGATGTAAAACTGATAAAAATACAAGAAGTATATTATTAAATGAAATTGAGCAATTACAGAAAAATCTTACAGAGCTGCAATTAAAGGTAAATGTAGAAAAGGGTGCTTCCCAAAATGCAATCAATTCTGTTATATCAATGGCAAAGACTGCACAGAGGTATGCAGATAAAACATCAATCGCATTAGATATTGAAGTCCATAAAGAAAAGGCAGTGAATGATATTGTCTACATTGGCCAGAAATATTCGAAATTATTTTCTGACATAGCGGCCTCCCGGAAATACGAGAATTTATTGAATTCTACCTATTCGATTACTGATAAATCGCAGTTACAGGAGGTCAGAACTCAAATATCAGCTTTTAACAGTGAATTAAAGGCAAGCGGGTTAGCAGCAGAATCAACAGATCAGAAATGGAAAAAGCTGATTGATCGGGCGAAAGAACTGTTTTCTGCCGCGAGTATTGTCAGGGCAATATTGGTACAGGCAAAACAAGCGGTATCTAATATAGTCGAGCTTGATACGGTATATACTGATCTTATAAAAGTAAATGATCAGTTAAATCGTAATGACTATGCGGATTACTTATCAAGATGCAATCAAAAAGCCCAGGAATTGGCGACAACACAAAAAGCATTGATGGAAGGGGCAACAGAATTTTCCAAGTCGGGATATGATTTGTCTACAAGCGATGCACTGGCTGAAAAATCAACGATACTAAGCAACGTAGGCGATATGGAGTCGTCTGAATCTGCAAAGGCGATCATTTCCGGTGTGCAGGCTTATGATGTTGTAGACGGTTATACAGATGTTGTAAATAAGGCCCAGGCATTGATCGATAAATACACCGAATTAGGAAATACTGCCTCAATAACAACCGCTGAATTGGCCAGGGGCGTACAGTCAGTAGGCTCCGTATTTGCAGATGCGAATACCAGCGTTGATGAATTTCTGGCATTGTTAAGTTCCGGAAACCGCCAGTATCAGGATGCCGATGCCCTTGCATCAGCTCTTAAAACATCTGCATTAAGAATCCGTGGTGCATCGGCTGAATTAGAAGAGGCTGGGGAAGATACTGAGGGCGTGATGTCTACGCTTGACAATCAGAAAGCAATTAAGGCATTGACGGGTGTTGATATTTTCGAAAAGGATCAGAAAACAATCAGATCTATGTACGATATTTTCCTTGATATTTCAAAAGTATACAAAGATATGTCAGATGTGGATCAGAGTGCGTTATTGGACATTATTGCCGGCAAACACAGGGCATCGGCGATCAGTGCGACCCTGAATAACATGACAGAAGCACAGGAAATTCTACAGAGCAGTCTTAACGCAGCGGGTTCCGCACAGAGAGCGTATGACACTTATCTTAAAGGCACGCAGGCACACCTGCAACAGTTCCAGTCAAAGTTAGTTGAGACATATTCGACGTTTGTAAACGGTGACATGATCTCTCATGCGGCAGACTTGGGAACGGCTGTACTGGACCTTGTCAATAAGACAGATTTGTTAAAGCATAGTCTGATAGCTGTTACGGCTTTAAAGATTGGTCAGGGCATTTCTGCTGTTGGCGGGGCTATCGCTGGAACCATTACACAAATGAATACTCTTGGCAATGCGATTCAACAGATTAAAAGTTTACCATTAGATGATGATTTGAGAAAAACTGCACTAAAAGAGATTGGAATTCAAACACAAAATTTAACAGAAAAAAATTTAAAATTACTATTGTCACAAAAACAACTTGTTGATAATGATAGAGTAGTAATTCTTGGCAAACATGACCTTAATAAAGAACAAGCATTAGCCAAACTCGAAACAATGGGCTTGACTACTGCCACAAATGCAAACACAACAGCTAATACAACGAATGCAGGTTCTGTATTCACACTAAAGGGCGCATTCACTGGACTTACTGCATCTGTTAAGGCAGCATGGGCTGCTATGTCCGCACTGCAAAAGGCAAGCATTATATTGGCGGCAGTGTCTGCTGCATGGAGTATAGGTTCTTCTATTGTGAATGGGATCAAACAGGATAATGAAGAGCTCCGTCAGGCAACTGAAGAAGCAGCAAACGCTTATAAAGATTCTGCATCTTCCATAGAAGATTATGCTTCCAAATATCAGGAACTACATAAAGCGCTTCTTGCCGCTAAAGGCGATGAAGAAGAAACTTATAACATCAAAAAGCAGCTAATGACTCTTCAGAAAGAGCTTAACGATAAGTATGGTGAGGAATATGGCGCCGTCAATCTTGTAACCGACGCTTACAAAGATCAGACAGATGTCATCAAAGCCCTAAACAAAGAAGCCGCCCAGAAATTTCTCAATGAAAACAGGGAAGGAATTGAGAAAGCGGAAAAAGAAATGACAAAAGAGCGCCATTATAACCTCAGCGATTCTGACATCTCGGCATTTACCGAAGAAGGGGCGGCATTAAAGGAAGTCGCGGAAAAGTATAAAGATGCCGGTATCACTTTGTCCGATGAGCTTGGGGACGGCAGTTACCTGCAGTTTTCCGTTCATCTGAATGCCGATGCGCAGTCAGCATATGAAACGATCAACGCATTTGAGACAGATCTTCGCAATAAAGCAAAAGAACTTGGCGATGAACACATGTTTGATGATGTGCTGGACGTTTCTTCCGGTTCTTTAAACAAGGCCAGGGAGACGCTCGATGAGTACGAAGGGATCTATAAGCAGGCGCTGATTGCACAGATAGCTTCTGATGACAACAGAGCGGAAGTCTATAACAGTGCGCTCAAGGCCGTACAGAAATATAATGAAGCCGTAATGAAAAGTGAAGACCCTTATAACGATGAAAACGTTGCCTCTGCAAGGGAAAATCTTGAAACCATCAAAAACTCTGTCCAGTCAAATGAAGAGGAATGGGGAAAGTATTCTTCTGTCATGGATGACATATTTGACCAGGCAGATACAAGGCTGACCGATTTTAACAACGTCATGCAGGATAACAGTGAGTTAAGGAAACTGGCAGAAGATTTAAACGGAATGACTGCCGGGGATATACAGTCCCTGAATGCGGGCGAAAATGAGTCATTTGATAAATTGAAAGAGGCCGCCGCCGGATATAAGGTCAGTGTCGATGAACTGATGGACGCATTGATCCGGCTTGGATATGTGCAGGGTGAAGTTCAAGGCACACCATCGAACTTTGAAACCCCCATTCCGCCCCTCTCCGTCTCCGATACCATCTCCCAGCTAACCACACAGCTAAAGCCTGCCTTCGATGCCCTGAAATCTGCTTATCAGAGCATCTTTACAGATGATGGCTTCACACTGGAAAACGTAGACCTCTCCATGCTCGATTCCATCAAATCATCCATTGATGATCTGAATTCCATGGAGGGCGCAGAGATCGATATTGACTACGCTTCGTTTGAAAACCTTGCAAAAGTATTGACAGATACCGCTTCCACAGAAGACGACGTGCACAAAGCGATGGATTTATTCGCCACAGACATTGTATCAGCCTTAAATCCTGCCCTCTCCCAGTGTTCCGGCGAAGCGTACCTGATGATGCAAAGCCTCCTTGAATCTCTAGGCGTGATGAACAGCGAACAGGTCATGGCATCCGCTAAAGAAATTGCTTGTAAACTCTGCGTCCATTATCACCGTAGCCGAGGCAGGCTTATAAACAATACATCGCAAAAGCGGAATCCGTCGGTCCACGACAAACGTAGAAAGGAACAGACTGTGAACAATGATTTATCATTTTCTAATGCGGGCAGAGAGCCGGAAAGTTTTCACTTTGCTCTGTGCTGCGGATATGGTATTTTCAGATTGTCCTGCCTGTGCTGACAGAATATGTCGCAGTAGAGTCATGCTTTTTGGTATCAAGGACAGCGACGCAGACGGTCTGCATTCGCCATCCGGGCTCAGGCAGCCCTTTTCCGGACCTCCCTGTCCGGAAACTGCTGGTATCGAACAGGACAATGGAAAATACCAATATCCTCCGCAAGTCGCAAACCCGAAAACTTTCCAGCTCTCTGCCCTGCCATATCAGAAGCGTGATTTTTGTTCACGGTCTGTTCTTTCGCGTTTGCCGTGTAACGGTGCTCCTACACACTTGTGACAGTCAAAATCTGAAATCAAAAGCGCAGGACAGCCCTGCGGATATTTTGATGCACAGACAGCCGCCGGTCCCCTGCTCTTCTATAGAAACCCAATAACCCTTACGGCGTGCCGCAAAAAACGGCACGCTTTTTACATCTCAAAAAACAAAAAGGAGGTACCTGTATCTGTGAATGAATCTCTCCTACTGCTCCAGGCAAAACTGGATGAAGTAAAATCAAAAAAGAATCTTAATGCTGATATTAAGAAAATACAAAATCAGCTTGACAAATTGAAGGTTCAAGTGGAACCGGACCCGAAAAGTCTTTCTCACATTACGAAGCAGTTAGAAGCCGCTTTGAGTCAAACGGTCGACAAGGCTGGCGGAAAGGCAAACGCAAAAGTACCAGGCATGATTGCGAACCTTGTCCACGGCGCGGCGGCAATGGCTGCCAATGTATCAAAGATAGACGCTGCCCTCACAGAATTGGAAAAGGGGGCTGCCCTGACCGCGGATCAGCTTGATAAAGTGACGGATCAGGCATCTGCGTCAGGAAAACGCCTGGCAAGAACCGGCGCCGATGTTCTTGATGCCGCGGCGGATTTTAAACGCGCGGGTTATACGATTTCCGACAGCATGGCCTATGCCGAAGAAGCCTTAAAGACAGCCGGCCTGTCAGGAAACCTCATGGACGCCGGACAGGCCGCAGACAGCCTGATTCACATTATGAAAGGGTTTCATAACGAGAGCCCGGAGTTCGCCGCAAATATCAACGATGCCGTGGCACATCTTTCCAATACAAAAGCCATAGATTTTGATCACCTGATTGACGGCGCCGCAAGATTGTCTGCCGCCGCCGGTCAGTCCGGAATGTCTTTGGAACAGATGCTCGGAACACTGGCCGGCGGTTATGAAATCCTTGGGGACATGGAGACGGCAGCCGCAGGCCAGGCTGCCATTTTCTCCCGGATGCAGGCAGCTCAGGCAGATGGCGGAGAAGAACTGAGAAATATTTATGATATCCTTAACGATACTGCCAGCATCTGGGATACGCTCGATCAAAATACAAAAAACGCATTGGCAGTTGACGCCGCGGGCGCCGGGCAGGAGGAAGTCTTTCTCGCCCTCATGCAGAACTGGGAAGGGGTCAGAGACGCCGTACAATCCGCCTCCGACAGTTTCGGAAGCGCGAATGCAGAAAACGAGAAATACATAAACAGCATCCATGGACGGGTTGAGAACTTTGAAGGCTCCCTCCAGCGGTTGTCAAAAACGTTTCTGGACTCCAATCTCATAAAGTGGTTTGTTGACCTCGGGACAACAGCCGTAACTGCGGTTGATAACATCGTTAAGGCGTTCGGTTCCTTAAAACCTATCGGCATGATTGCCGGAGGACTACTAGGTGCAAAAAAGCTGGGTTAGCGAATCAGATTTTAACGCAAATTGTGCGAGGCTCAGTATATACCCCGTGACGAGGCGGGAATCCTTGTGTAAAACACTAAGAACCGTATAGAAATATATGGAAGGGTATATTAGAAAAATCAACTGCGACCGCTACATCGCAGACCTCTGATATGACTGTGTGTGAACTACGCAGTTTCCGGATATCGCAAGAACCGGACAAGGACAAGAACGGCTCATGTGACTCATCATTTAGCATGATGACCCAACTTGCAGAGAGGCGTACTGCTCTACCGGAGTAAGTGCCGCTCCCATCGGCCACCAAGAGGACGTAGGTATGAATGAATTGATACCCACGAAGGCATGGTCAACAGCCTGTCATTGAGCGTGACAGTGAAAAAGTTCACCGCAACTATGCGGCGCGTTAAAAATAGTGCGTTTTATTTTTATGCTACCGGATGACTTCCAAAAACATTCGTGACTGAAAATAGACATAATAATGATTGATAACTTCGTACATTATCAAAAATCACCACGTATATCCACAGTTTTTACACTCAAAACTCTTATTTATCTTTTTACTGAACATCCCCCACATAGCAATAGAAGCACCACGATTTATTGTGGATATTGGCTTGATATTCGTTGATTTACAGTGTGGGCATCTTGGCGTATTGTCAGTTTGTGCTTTACTACTCTTCTGCTGTTGAAGCTGAGTCTTAAACTGGGATATTTTTATATTGTACTCTATGATGTCGTTTTCTTTTAGATCGATCATGGCTTGAATGAAATCTTTATCAGTTGATATATCTTCAATTATTGAAAGTTCATCCCCTGATATATTTAATTCTTCTAATTCACCATTACAATTATTTGCCGTGTGTATTAAACTTTCTGGTCTACAGGCTCCCATTATCTCTTTACATTTTTTACATTGTTTAACAACAAAGTTCATAATTATCATCTCCATACCATTTGATATTTAATTGTATTGTACCATATGCAATTTATAATTGGAAGTTATAAAAGATAAAGCAGAACTCTTGCTCGCACAAGTTTCTGATGGGAAATTACAATTAGGTGGATTATTTGACGGACTAAAGGTTAAATTAGACAAATACGAAGAAATAATTGATCAATTTTCTAAGCTATCAATTACTGGCAATGAGAAATATACTAATTTAGCAACTGGTGAAATATATTGGGATAAAATCGCCAAATCCATAAAAGGCTGTGACGAAACCGCCCTTTCCTACTTCAAAAGCCTGGAGGACGGAAGCGGTACCATCAACAATCAGTCTGCATCAGTAGAAGGATTGGGTGCTTACCTAAAAAAAACTGGACAGATGTTCGACTTCGCCGCCATCAAAGCAACACTCCTTAACACAGCACTCAACGCGGGAATATTCCTCGTGGCATCCGTCGCAATCCAGGGTCTGGCAAAAGTACTCGACAACTACATCCACAAAGTGGAAAAAGCCAGAGAACGCACCACTGAACTATTCTCCGAATTCAAACAGAGGAACGATACGCTTGCCGATCACAGGAAAACCGTATCAGAACTGGCAGGCAGGTATGAGGAATTATCAAAAGGCGTAAACCTCTCAGACAATGAGAACCGTTCCTTATCCACAGAGGACTATGAAGAGTTTCTGAACATCAATGAACGGCTTGCCAGTTCCTTCCCAGAACTGGCAAAAGGCATTGATGAAAATGGTAATTCCATTCTTGCACTTGGCACAAAGGGTATTACTGCAAAAGAACAGCTAGAGGACCTCTTACAGACTGAAGAAGATTTAAACAACTTCAGGACTGCGCAGGGACTCGAAGAGACTTTTGAAGGCGTCTATACTTATGTTGAAGAAGCAAACGAAGCAACTGATAAATTAAACGGTTCTATCAGTGATTCCAGTAAAGCGATGGACAAGTTACAGGATATAGCTGAAAACGGAATTAATCTCACAGGCGAAAACAATCAATTACTTTTTGCCGGAAATACCAATAATCAGGCGGAACTTGATTACTGGTATTCTCTCACGGACTCTGTCAATGAATTCTGGCAGTCATTAGATGGACAAAGACGTGTTGAGTTAAGTGGACTTGGAATTGACAATTCAACCTTATTCCATTTTAATACGGACGATAATACTGGTGCCTTTGAGGTATATTCACAGGCTTACAATCTTTCACCAGACGAAAGAACGGCATTAGAAAACATTATTCAGGACAATGTTGGTGAGGTAAGCAGCGCACTCCTTGACTCTGTCAGTGATCAGAAACAGAGCCTGCAGGAGCAGATTCAGAAAGGAGAAAATGCCTGGGCAGATTTTATACCGCTTCTAATCTCTTCTATGAAGTCAAAATCAACGTTTCAGAATCTGGACCCTGATTTGCATGATATTGCCATACAGATTGTTGAAGGCCTCGATTACAGTTATGCCAGTGCCATGAAAGCATATGACCCCGATCCATATGCTTATATCAGGGATAAGTTCATTGTTCCGATGGGCAGACTTAATGATTCTGATAAACGGAAGCTGCAATCTAACTTTGAGGCATTATTCCTGTTAGACGCCGGGAATCTATCTCAGGACAACCAGACAAAAATTGAAAGATTTATCAACACGATTGCTGTTCTGCTGAAAAAAGATCCGTTTGAGATTCGTGTCGCGTTGGGATTCGATGTAGAAGATTCCCGGGACAGATATGAGAAAGCATTAAACGAAGCAAAACGTCAGCTTGGCGGTTATGGCCATGATGACAGAGGCTTTGAAGTCAACAATGCTGTTGGTTATCAACTTGATGACTTCTGGAATGAACATGTGGTAACTGAGGATGACTGGGTTTTATGGCAGAAGGTTACAGAAGGAATCACCGATTACACAGAAGCCGTAAATGCTTTTACAGAAGCAAAGAAAAATGCTGTTACTGCCGGCGTCAATGATAATAATCTTCCCCTCTCCGTCTCTTCTACCATCTCCCAGCTAACCACCCAGCTAATGCCCGCCTTCGATGCCCTGAAATCTGCTTATCAGAGCATCTTTACAGAAGACGGTTTTACCCTTGAAAACGTAGACTTATCCATGCTGGATTCCATCAAATCATCCATTGACGACCTGAATTCCATGGAAGGCGTGGATATAAGTGTTGATTATGCCTCCTTTGAGAACCTTGCAAGAGTGCTGACAGATACCGCTTCCACAGAAGATGACGTCCATGAAGCCATAGATTTATTCGCCACAGACATTGTATCCTCCTTAAATCCTGCCCTCTCGCAGTGCTCCGGGGAAGCGTACCTGATGATGCAGTCTCTTTTAGAATCCCTTGGCGTGATGAACAGCGAACAGGCCATGGCATCCGCCCTCGGTTATACGTATGAAGAGTATGCCGCCGCGAAAAAGGAATGCGCGGATGCGGGCTTCGATCTTGCCAATGCCACGGAAGAACAGATCGCTGATTTCATTCAGGAACAGGGCGGGGCGGAAAACTGCGGCGCGGCCCTTGCGACACTACAGTTAAAGAAGCTGCTTGTAAACTCTGCGTCCATCAGCACCCTATCCGATGTAAACCAGATCCTGTCCCTCGCAAAGGCGGCCGGTATCTCCGCCGATTCCCTGGTCACCCTTGCCAATGCAAAGGCACAGTTTGAGACGGCACAGGCCCAGTATAAGAAAGACGGCTCCAGAGAGTCACAGCAGGCTATGGCGCTTGCGGCCCGCGGCATGAAGGAAGCCAGCGGGAAAGTAAAGGAAGACATCTTAAACTATGAGCCCGTAGAGTTTGCTCCCAAAGGAAACGGCACAGGCAGTGGAGGCGGTGCTTCCCGCTCCCAGAAAGAGACGGCGGAAACCTTCGACTGGATTGCCAAAGCCATCGAGGCCATCGAAGATGACTTATCCCGCCTTGATAAAGCCGCTTCTTCCGCCTACGCTTCCGCCATTGAAAAGAACGAGGCCCTTTCCGAGAGCATCGGCAAGATTAACGAAGAGATCCTGCTCCAGCAGCAGGCCTATAAGCAGTACATGGCAAAAGCGGAGGCCGCGGGATTATCCGATGAATACAAAAACCTCGTCCAGAACGGCGGCGTTGCCATCGAGTCCATAACGGACGCTGACCTCAAGGAAGCGATCAAAACCTACGAACAGTGGTATGACAAGGCAGAGCAGGCGCAGCATCAGATCGACGAACTCCATGAGAAGGCAAAGGACAAACACGTGGCCGCCTATGAGTTAGAGGCCGGCGAGATCGAAAAGCTCCGGGAAAATCAGGTAATCACAGAGCGCGAATACCTGGGCGCCATGCAGGCGCTCTACGAGAAGTATTACGCCGGCCAGAGAGACTTTGCAGGCCAGGCAAAAGACGCGAAACTGAAATACTTACAGGAAGAAAAAAACTACTTAAATACTGTGGCAGAAGCCGCATCTTCCCTCCTTGATGACCAGATTGATGAGACAGAGGATGAAAAAGACAAGGCGCGGAAGGTCTACGAAGATGAGATCGCCAGAATCGAAGAATCCATTAAGGCAAAGGAGAAGGAAAAAGACGCCATCCAGTTAAAGATCGACGCCCTCAAAGACGAAGGGGATGAGCTTGACAGGCAGAAAAACCTCCTGGATGCCATCAAGAGTAAAGAAGAAGCTCTCTATGACTTAGAACGTGCTAAAAACCAAAGAAGCCAGATGCTCTATAAAGATGGGCAGATGGTATGGGATGTTGACGGCTCCAAAATAAAAGAAGCAAACCAAAACGTGGATGATGCACAGGCGGCTGTCGACAAAGCAGAGAGAGACATTCAGATTGCCGATTTGCAGGCGCAGATCGACCTGATCCAAGACGGGATCGACGCGCTCGAAGACCAGAAGACACAGCTGGAGGCGCTCGCCGACGAATCCGACGCCTTCTTTGACAAAAAGATCGCCGACATAGAAGCCTACCAAAGCAGGTGGAACGAAGCCTTTGACAGCAGGGAACGCTCCGCCGCCATGGAAAACCTCAAAGCCATGTTCGGGGAGGACGCCCCCGACCAGATCCTCGCCCACAGCGATGCGCTGTTATCCTCACTGGCGCAGTCCTGCATCGACACCCAGGCGGCCATCGACCTCGTGACAGCCGGCGCGGTCGGCGCGCTCACACAGCAGTGGGGAGAGCTTGCCGGAGTCTCCGTCTCTATGGACAACGCCATGCGCCTGTCCGGACTGTCCATGGACGAACTGACCGGGAAAGCCGGCCTGCTCGGCCTCGCCATCGGCCAGACCGCCGACTCCTCCAGGCAGATCGGGGAAGCGTTAAACGCGGCGGACACCACGGCTGCCAGCGAACAGTTCCACACTGCGGGCGCATCCGCACAGGAAATGCAGCAGCAGGTGGAAGGAGTTACCCAAACGCTGGATACGCTTACCTCCGAGGTCCAGAGCCTTTCCATCCCCGCCCTTGATACCCGGCAGTTCGCCGCCGCCCTTTCAGGGGAAGACGGAGCCGGCGGCATCCTCGGACAGTTACATGCCTTTATCGAGAGATTCCGCGGGATCTGCCTCGAGATCCCTTCTATCTGGAACGGCATGATCCAGTCCATAAGCGGACAGGAAACCGCTTCCGGACAGGCCACAGGCTGCGACGCCCTCTTCGCCCCTCTCCTGACTGCCATGGACACTGCAAAGACTGCCATCGACACGAAACTGACAGAATACGCGGGCGCATGGACCCAGTTTAACACCGACCTCGGGGCCATCATCGGCATCTCATCCGCAGAAAAGCCGGAAAAGAGAACCGGCGGAAAACTGGCCGACATCCTCGGCCCGTCGTCGGCAAATGCCTCCGCCTCCGGAAAAGAAAGCGCCGGCGACGGCACCATCGTCGGGACCATCACCGCCGGAGGACAGGCCGCCGCTGCCGCCTTAAACGAGGAATGGATTCCCGGCTTTGAGTCCTTCGCCTCTTCCATCGACGGCATCTGCGCCTCCGTATGCACCATGACCACGGACATGGCTAACGAAGTCATTGACATGGTAAACGCGGCCTTAAAAGCATTAAAGGAGCTGCAGGCTAAGAATACCAGCGCCTACAAGATCGACAAGGTAACAAGCGGCTATGCGGCCCATCCGGTCAGCGCTGCGAACGCATACGGCACGCTCTCTTCCCCTGACGGAAGCGGCGCCGTTGCCAGAGACCAGACCTCCCTTGTCAACGAACTGGGAAACGAGATGATCGCCCGCGGGGGAACGCTGTACGAGATCACCGGCGGTGCGCAGGAAGTACAGCTCAAAAAGGGAGACATCGTCTTCAACCACAGACAGACCGAAGAACTAAAGCGATACCACCGCGTCACCTCGGGCGGCGGCCGCGGGAAGCTGATCGGCGCCTTCGCCTCGGGAACGGCGGACGCCTCCTCCGTCAGCGTACTGGAGGGCAGTATCCGCGAGCTGTGGGACAGCGAGCAGTTCCAAAAGCTGCTGGATACGATCACCGGGCTGAAAACCGGACAGGATACGGTCATCGAACAAAACGATGGGCTGCTCAGGGACAGAGACGGCGCCGTCATGCTGGATAAAAACGGCAATCCCTATCCCAGAGGGAGCTTCCTCGGCTCTGACGGGCATGTATACACCCCGCTGCCCGACGACCATCCCGACATCTTGATGGGGAAACGGTTTGATGCGTATGTGCAGAGGATGGGCGGGCCGGAATTTCTCTCTGTCAATGCGATGGCCCGGCACGAACAGCAGATGGAGAGTATGCTGAGGCAGATCACCAATTCAACTGTTGTTACGAACAATCATATGCAACCGATCATTAACATGGGAGGCGTCACGATCACCTGCCCCGGCGTGACCGACCAACAGGTAATGAAACAGGTAGGAATCGCACTGGAACATGAATTTACCGGACTGGCGATGAAGGCATACCAGAAAAGTATGATTAGCAGGTAAGGGAACAAAAGGTATTTACGAAACGCAATCAATTCTTCCACAAAAACAAAGAAAGGCATTTGACCGCCATGGAGATGAGACTGTAAAACCATGGAAGCCTTTGCGGAACATGGCTTTTGTATTCACAGGCTCATCGAAATGTCCGGCGTGTCTGACTTTCATGTTTTTGCGGAAGAAAAAGCCTGCTTTTCTTTTTGGTTTCGTCACGCTGCACAAATGATTTGAGGAACGCGATATACGAAGGATATTAGAATTTCTTACTGTTCTGTCATCTCCCGGCAATTTTCGGACAGGGATGTCCGAAAAAGGCTGATCTGAGCCCGGATGGCGAATATCAGCCGATTGCCTCGCAGATCAGTTACCCTCGTCAGAACAGTTAGAAATTCTTATGTCCGCAGTCTTTGAGCGGAAGCAAATCATTTGTGCAGCGTGACAGGCAAAAACAAAAGGAAAGGAAATAACCTATGGATTTACAGGAAGAACTCATCAATTCTATCAGAATCACGCTGGATAAGGCATTGGCAAACCATGCAAAAAATACGGAGATTGCCACTGTTGTAACCGCCATATCTTCTGGTCAATATCAGGTGAAGATAGACGGAAACGACTATTGGGTGAAGGACGGCGTAAATATCCATCCGACGGTAGGAACCGCCGTATGGGTAAAGACCCCAAATGGAAAACACAGCATGAATGAAGCATACATATGTGCGAAAAGGTAGCACAAAAACGGCAGAATGGAGGTGGCGAATATAGCAAAACCAATTATTAATAAAATCATACCATTTGATGCGACAAAAGATTATACCCTGTCTATGTCATATATCGGAAATATGCCTTATCGTAACCGTGTGATCATATATGATGCAAAAACATTTTCTCCGGTATACGATCACACAACTTCCGGTAATCACTCTCTGCTTTCCTTAGAGCATACAATACCGGCAAATACATTGACAAACGGCAAAAAATATGCCGTACAGGGTCAGGTCATGGACTCATCCGGGGCAGAGAGCGCCTTATCAGATAAGTCATATTTCTGGACGGCTTCCACTCCCCTGTTCTATTTCCAGAACATAAATGAAGGCGACACTGTTACTACCGCTTCCTTATATGCGGAACTGGTATACGATCAGCCGGAATGGGAAGATATTGCAGAGTTCAGATTTCAATTATATGACGAAGTGCAGCGCTTATTGACGGAAAGTGAAATTTTTTACACGACAGATACTATGAATTATGCGTTCCGAGGCTTTGAAAACGAGACGTTCTATCAAATCCGCGCCGTAGGAATGACCGTTAATGGCATCGCCCTTGATACAGGCTATATAAAAATATATGTAAAATATAAAAACCCTTCTGACTTTTCAAATATATATGCAAAATGCAACGCTAATAACAGTGTTGTTACTTACGCGACAAATTTTACGGTTATCAATCCCAGCCAGTCTGATATTCCCGGATATGACGATCAGTATAAATACAATAACAGCTTCATAAATCTGATTGGAAAAACGCTTGTCTATGACAGAGATTTTATCATCGACGGCGACTTTACCATGTCGATCCGCGGGACAAACATGTACAGAAACACTACAATTCTCAAATGTTCGAATGCAAATTATGGCTTTACCGTATCCTCATACATTTATGACGATAGACGGATGCGGTATAAACTGACTGTGCCAAACGGAATATGCAGCTATATCCTATATTCTGATCCCGTTATGCCAGACGCAAGTGATATTGTAACGGTACATATCCGCAGAATCAATCATATATACCAGTTAGTATGCTTTGTTGATACAGAATACGAAGAAAAACATAATATGTGGTGGGGTGACAGGCGGCCGACAAACAGCAGTTTAGCCTTATATGACATTTGGATACAAAATGGGGAGACAGGAGTTACGCGTATAGATAAAGATCATGTGACTGTATTTTATATGCCGGATCAACCGGAATATTTAGCGGAAAATAAATACGATATATGGATTGGAGATGAACAGATATGATATTTTTGGGTAGTATGTTCTGTGCAGATATTATGTCTGTTCCATGTACCCCTACAGATATGAATAATATAGTAAAGGCAGACTTATCGGACGGGGAATATGATGATCTGCGCGTATCACAAAATGTGACAGACGAACTGAAAGTAACGATACCGCAAGAATGGGACTGGGACACTATTTTACATGCAAAATTTAATGGCAATACATGCGCCGGTAATGTGAATTGGAGACTTGATACGGTATCACATTTGATTATCAAACGTAAAAAGGCAGGCGATTTTAAGTGGATCACACTTGAGACACACAAAGTTGAAACGATTGCCGATTTCAACATAAAAAATATTGATATAACTGCAAGACCAGACTATGCGTATCAATATGCCGCTGTTCCAATCATAAATGGCAGAGAAGGATTTTATTTTACCTGCAATGTAGAAGTAAAATCAAATTCTTTGATGATAGCCGATCAGGATGAAGTATGGAACACAAATTTAAGTGATAACTATCTGGACAACACTTCTATCGTCCCGCAACAGACCGTCACGACTATGTATGACAAGTATCCAACGATTGTCCGAAATACAGAAGCAAATTATGAGGAAATTACTGTGAATGCACAATTCTTTCCAACAGCTGATAATGGGTGCGAATACATACTGGATGATGACCAGCGCCGGATTAACTATAACAATGCGGCAAAATTATTTTTAAGAAACGGGAAACCGAAAATATTAAAAAGCGTTGACGGCAATCTATGGCTCGTATACGTTACTACTCCCCCGTCAGATACGGCAGTCGATGATTACAGGAACAGAAAAATAACCTTTACCTGTACGGAAGTAGGCGATCCGGAGCGGGAAAGAGATCTTTACGATGCAGGGTTCATTACTGCTACTGAGGAATGGTGGAACAGATGATGCAGGTAAATACAAGAGACTTAAAAATAATCGCTCAAAATATACTGGATATTCGAATAAAAATAGACGTCTATGACGAGCAAAATGGAGAACATCTTGATACTTTGGAGTGTGGGCTTATCAACGGTTCCTCAAGTATTGACGCCGAATCGGATGTCAGACGTAGTTTTTCCGCTACTGCTGTTCCGTTAAAAAACAGATATTTGGCAGTAGATAAAGACGGTATTATATGGCCCAATCGGATCATCAAAATACAGATTGGAATACAAGATAACATATGGAATCAGTGGCGCTGGTACAGACAGGGAACCTATGTATTTTCCAATACTACCGCAAACTATGACTCTGCCAGCAATCAGATCAGCATGAGCTGTTCCGATCTGATGACGAAACTTGACGGAACAAAAAGTGGACAGTTAGGAGCTCTGACAATAAAGTTCCCGGCATATGAAGCGGACCCTGCGACAGGGCAGATCGTCAAATATAATTCCATACGTGACGCAATCATTACCACCCTGACACGGCTCGGGAAAGTCACGGAATATGAAATCGACGAAATCGGCGAGTTCAAGGGAATGCCCGCTTACAATGCGGACTACCTGGAATATCGGGAACAGTCAAAAGTACAGGTAAAAGACGGCACTTATATGGAAACATGGAACGCGCTGCCCTGCGATCAGGAATTTACCGCAGGATGCAGCGTTCTTTCTATTTTGACAACATTCCGTGACTTATACCCGAATTATGAAATGTATTTTGACGAAGACGGCGTATTTGTATGCAAAATGATTCCGGGTTGTTACGAAGATATGATTACATTTGACAACTCTTTCTTTTCAAAAATCTTAATATCTGAGAATACAACGATTGATTTAACCAAAGTAAGAAATATTTGCGAAGTATGGGGACGATCCTTAGATGCAGACTATTATACGGAAGACTGTGCTTATACTGGAAATTGTCTTACTTGTCATGTTGATTCTTATGATAAGTACAAAAGTGGTGATATGGTTGCAGTAAAAGTTCCTTCTTCAAACGATGCCGGATGCCAGTTAAATATAAACGAGCTCGGTGAGATCAATATAATAGACGAAAATACGGAGGAACCGATAGCGCCAAATGTTTTCGAAGCGGGATCAACATATGTCTTCAAACTGAAAACAAAACGTGTAAATAATGATACGGTTACTTATGCCTATTATCTCGGACAATGGCAGGCACACGGGATCAATGTACTCACAAACGGTTTTATCAGTGATATGGATTATACAACACAGGACGGCAAGGTTGTAAAAGTATTTTCCAAAGAGTATTTTCAATCGGTCTATCACTGTGACAGCGTTGATTTCACAGTGATACCGGACAGTCCCTTTACAGTACAGGAACTGGGTGAAATTTTAGACGTAAAACAAGGTGGCGAGTATGAAAATATCACTTCCGACTCTCTCGCTCTCTCCCGCGCCGAATATGAAAACTGGAAAAACTGCAGATTGCCAGACTCCATCACGATCACCACAAAGCTGTGCCCGTTCGCCGATGTAAACATAAAAGTAAGTTACCGGAGAAGTGATCAAAGGGAAACACATCAATATATCGTCAAGTCAGTCGCACATGATTTAAGCGGCGGCACTACCACCTGGCAGTTAATGAAATTTTATGATTTGTACTTGTGAGAATGAGGTGATTATTATTGAAAAGTACAACGAATTATCAATTAAACAAACCAGAGGCAAATGAGAAAGTCAATATCGATTTGTTAAATGAGAACATGGATATTGTTGACCGGAATTTAAATGATCTGGCAAGCACAATCGCTCCGATCAATTCCAAGGTTGGTATCATTGAGGAATTAATCGGAGACGGATTTGAATCGGTCACAGAAGAAGAAATCCATGGATTATTTGCGCAATAACAGGAGGTCGTACGGATGAAAGAAAAAATAGTAAATCTGTCAGCGATTCAACATTTTAAAAATAAACTGCTGGCACTGATACCTACGAAAACAAGTCAGCTCATAAATGACAGTGATTTTAAAACAACAGATACAGATACTTGGAAAGAAAATAGTAACTCTAATGAAGGATATGTTGCTGCCGGTAATGGACAGGCAAACAAAGTCTGGAAGACTGATGCCAACGGGAATCCTGGATGGCGAGATGAGATTTGTGGTATAGAACCTTCTAACATGATCACTTTTTCAGCAAAATATGAAAATTCAGTTGTAAAAATTAATGCAGAGCTTCCAAACGATACTGTCGTTAATGAGCAGACACTATGTACTGTGGCAGGAGCCACCATCAGGAGAAGTACTGACGGCTATCCTAATGATGAATATAGTGGTGATTTAATTGCTGACATTACCGAAAACCAAGAAATCATTGATGAAAATGTAATTACTGGAACTACTTATTATTATGCTGCTTTTCCCTATACAGTACAAGGCGTATATAACCGAAATAAAGCAAACCGTGTAAAAGTTGCTCCTGCAAGGGATTACTATCTATTTGGTTATGATTTGATGAAAGATGTCGATGATCCTGATGCACGTGTCATATATCCGTCCGATGTAGATAACGCCAATTTTACACCTGCTTGCATGAATTTCGATTCAGATCAATTTGATTATGGTGGATGGTCTATTGCACCAGGAGAAAAATTTATGCCCAGACCATGTATGTTAAAATGTGACTGTACAGTCGCAGAATATTTAGATCTGGATGATTACACCAGAACAATAGATGGTGTAAATTCACATGTTGCTGATGTAACCTTCGGGGCGAATGCAATGATGGAATGGCCAAAAATTTATACGAAAAGATGGACTGAGAACGGTATTTACCATTTCAGGTGTTCAGATGTAAAGATTGATCAAGAATATGATTGCTGGTGTAATTATGACAAAAATAATAATGTCATTGATCATTTCTATACTCCAATATACTTTGGCGGATTAATATATAATGCACAAAATCAATCTTTAAATAAGTTATGTTCTATCTCTGGTAAGTCTAATTATTATAATATCACTACAGAAGCTGGTATCAATTATGCAGTAAAAAATGGTGATGGATGGTATATAGAGTTCCTATCTGACAGGCTTTTAATTCAGGATTTACTAGTAATGATGGCAAAAAATACAAATACGCAGGAAGTATATGGAATGGGAAGGACTGTTCAAAATGATTATTCATCAATAGGCCAAGGAACAATGAATGATAAAGGATTGTTTTGGGGTACCAGAGATACGAGTTATGGTGTTAAAGTATTTGGAATGGAGAATTGGTGGGGAAATATTGGACGCAGAACTGCCGGATGGATTAATAATAATGGAACACAAAAAATCAAGATTACCTGGGGGACTCATGACGGGTCAACATCTTCTAATTTTAATTTAGACGGTAATGGATATATCGTTGTAAATGGAGCAAACCCGGAAGGGACATCTGGCGGTATAATAACCGATACTGTTGATTTAAAATTTGGGCGAATTCCTTATAAAACAAATGGTTCTACAACATCAAAAGAATGTGATGCATTGTATTATAACAATAACAAAGTATCCTATGCTATTTTAGGTGGCGCATCTGGAGAGAATTACCTGTCTGGTGCATTCGAAACGAATTTACAAATTGCGCATAATCTTTCAAGTCAAGCATTTTCAGTAGCACTTTCTTGTAAACCACCACATAAATAAGTTTTTAAAGGAGCAAAATAAAATGGCACATTACACAAACGAATACAGCAGCTTCCCACATGAACTCATGTCGCTACATCATTTTAAAGATGTTGATGATTCCATCGGATCTTTAGTAAATCAGATAAAAATCTTACAGGCGCAGAGAAAGTACGATAAAGTAAGCGATATTATCCAGGAAAGCAAAGATATGCTCAGTCAATATTGCCTTGGAGCTGAACATATTAACAGGTTAGATGAAGAGATAAGAAATCTGGAAATATATGCAGTTTCTAAAAAACAAAGTATCTATTACCTGGAAGAAGAGCCGGAATGGGCAACAACCTTTGACGTTTGGATAGGAGGTAGAGAAAATATATTAATATGAAAAATACTGAAACAAAATTTCCGCAATATGTCGATGACAGAATCTTTTTTCAAGACATAAATCTCACCCAGACACAAACAATGAAACAGTACAATTTACTGTTAAACGCAAAAAATTATACAAAGGCTTCCGAATTTTTAAATGATTCGGAAGTCTTTTTTTATGGAGCATGGCTGCTTAACCTGTTCGAAAAACGTTTACACGCAATCTATGATTATTTGGCTGATCTCCCACCCAAAGAACCGCTTGTTACATATCAGCCTTTCCAGTCTGCGTCCCCCGGAGACGGAACACATTGGGTCTCTTCTGAAACAGATAAAGATAACGGGAATGGCACATGGCAGGCAGCATCAAATCATACATGGAATCAAATATCAGATTATACATGGGAAGAAATAAAAAAACAAAACGGAGGTATTTAGGAAATGGCAAGTGAGAATATCAAAGAGAGAAAAATTTACAGAGTATTGATCGATGAACTAAACAGGGTATGGGAAAGAATCTATTTTTTAACCAATGCAAGATCCGTCGACGCTGACGACGGAGAAAATCTGGAAACAAAGGTTGGGGCGATTAAAGGAATTACCACTTCTACCACTGTAACGGAAAACGGCTGGGCTGCTGATGCAAAAGCGGTGAATGAAAGCATCAATGCGTTAAAAAAATCTGTAGCTGACGGCAAAAGCGCCATTGCGTCAGCGATAACCAGTAAAGGCGTAAGTACGGCAGCGGATGCCACTTTCGCAGCTATGACAGATAATATCAGATCTATCAGCACGAAACCGCGCGTCAGAGACTTAGGGAATGGGTATTCCTTTAATGTTTCCGGAATATGCCCTAACTATAGAGAATTAACCGCTGATAATTTCGTAGTAGATTGCAGAGCAGGAGCGCATACTGTGGGTGATGGAACTGAAGATAACCCCAACATCCATTGGAGTGCCAGATTTCATGGGTTTGGAATTACTAAAAATTATAATCCAAATACTGGTATATTTACAATAACAAACTATGGAGCTTCTGTCAGTCTTGTTCAAAAGGGACTGAGCGAGCAACTTCATACGGGTTCTTTTAATTTAACTTGCAGCGTCAAGGTTGTATATTAATTTTGTACGAAATGAAAATCGCGGCAAGAAAAATGAAAGACAAATGATGAAATATTGAAACATTGAAATAAAACTGTAAGCAACCATGCAAAAGAATGAATACTGCTTTTGCTAGCGGTCCCGGAAGAAAGGAAGTTATATGCAAAAAATAAAATTCAACAACAGTAATAACATTATCGATGTCGAGCTGTCCGTCTACGATTTATCACGGATAAAATGTCGTTTTCACTCAGATTTAAGTGACAAGGATATGATCAATATGAGAAGTGGATTTAAAGAGCTGAATGAAAATAATCTGAAGGTTCAGGGAGATTTCAGTAAAATGAAATATATCTATCGCAAACTGGATGATGAAACATATATCTTTACATCCGATCAGCATGATAGTTACAAAGAGCCTGAAAATAATAACAGGGATAGTTGAGGTACATCCTCTTCTATCCTTTTCTACACCGTTTCATCATACCCTTTGTCCACTGAGGGTACTTATGTAATATATACTTCTTTTATCTACACTTGAAATTTAAAATAATAATGTTATAATAATGACATGGGGATATAGCTCAGTTGGGAGAGCGATACGTTCGCAACGTATAGGTCACGAGTTCGAGTCTCGCTATCTCCATTCTTTTTATTTTGTGTAATTATTACTTATGTCTTTTCATTTTCTCATATCTCATCTGTGTTACGATTATATTATTATAAACGCATCATCTGTTTTCTGTATTTTTACATCATGAAAATTATATTAGAGTTTCCATACATCAATGATTCTTTCTCATAAAAAAATATATAAATCATCACACCTGTTTGTATCGATCATAAAATAAGAAAAACAGGATTTTAATATGAACAACCACTATAAGTTTATCAATACCCCCTTACCGTATATGTATGAAGCCATGGAACCCTATATTGACAAAAAGACCATGTACCTGCACCATAATAAACATTTGCAGAATTATATTGACAACCTGAACAATACACTTAGTAAACATCCGGAATTACAGAGCTGGTCACTTGAACAGCTTATCATTAATGTACCATGCCTTCCTAAAGATATTCAAACTAATATAAAAAACAACAGCGGCGGTGTTTTTAATCATCAATTCTACTTTTCCAATCTTGCGAATCCAACCTCATTACAGCCTGTTGGAATACTAAACCAATCAATTAACAATGAATTTGGCAGCTATCTGTCATTTCAGGAACAATTCAAAACGGCCGCATTAACTGTATTTGGCTCCGGATACGCATGGCTCGTAGTAAATGCAACAGGAAATCTCTGTATTATCACAACACAGAATCAGGATACCCCATTAGAGATGGGCTTGTTTCCTGTCCTGAATATAGACGTCTGGGAACATGCATATTATTTAAAACATTATTACCAAAAGTCAGATTATATCGACGACTGGTTTCATATCATAAATTGGAATCATGTAAATCAAACTTATATGAGCCGCGTTCCTCTCGTTTCGAGGGATCCGCTTAAGGATGCCGCCCCCACTGCAAAGTTTCAGCCTCATTTGATATAAAGAGAATAAGCAGGACGATAAGCCGGGTTATGTCGTTGAATGATCATCTATCCAGGACTGCTGTTGCCAGCAGCCTCCAGCGACCCACCTGAGAGCAGGCCGGGCCGGCCTGTCGCTCTCGTTTCGGTCTTGCTTCGAATGGGGTTTACATGTGCCTCCGCTGTTACCAGCAGAGCGGTAGTCTCTTACACTGCCTTTCCACCCTTACCGGTTTTCCCGGCGGTTTATTTCTGTTGCACTTTCCTTGGAGTCGCCTCCACCGGACGTTATCCGGCATTCTGCCCTGTGAAGCCCGGACTTTCCTCACCTGCTGCCTTTCGGCGATTGCAGCCGCGATCATTTGTCCTACTTATTCTTTTATGTAATTTATCGAATTCCGAAGATCTGAGCTCACCGCTCTCTTTTCATATTACCGCTTTCTTTTCATCTGTGACTCGGATTACACCTGAAACACACTGCCGCCCACAAATTCCCGGACGATCGAATTCTTCGGCAGATTCTCACTGCTCACGCCGAGAAAATATTCCAGAAACTTTAAAAGGCGTTTGGCCTCATAATACTCCGGTTCTCCCTCCTCAATGCTGAAAAGCAGCGGCTCCGCATACTGCTTGAGCACCGCCAGCTCATAGATGAGCACAGAGTTGAAGGTCGCATCCGCGCTCTCCTGAAAAGGAAAAATGTTCTTCTCTTCTCCCCTGCGCACAGACTGCCACATGGCGATCGTCCGTTTCGCGGAAGAGCCTCTCGTTCTGGCATCCCGCACCATGCGCCGCAGCAGGCGTCCGTCGGTCGTCGGGATTCTGTTGTGTTCATCGATATTCAGGCTTGTGAGCGCGCTGATATAAATCTTATATTTACTTTTATCCGGAAGCGCATAGGACATCTTGTCGTTCAGGCCATGAATGCCCTCAATCACAAGAATGTCATCGGAGCCCAGCGTCTTAAAATTCCCGTTGTACTCCCGTTTTCCCGTCTTAAAATTAAAGGCCGGCAACTCCACCGTTTTCCCCTGCAGTAAGCCGCACATATCTTCATTGAATTTCTCAATGTCGATCGCTTCCAGACACTCGAAATTATAGTTTCCATTCTCATCCTTCGGCGTGCGCTCTCTGTCCACAAAATAATCGTCCACCGCAATCGGATGAGGCTTCAGGCCATAAGAACGGAGCTGGACAGACAGCCGGTGAGAAAACGTCGTCTTGCCTGAAGAAGAAGGGCCTGCGATCATCACAAACTTCACCCCTTCCCGACCGGCAATATCTTCCGCGATCTCCGCGATCCTCCGCTCCTGCAGCGCCTCCTGTACGAGTATTACTTCGGAGATCAGTCCCTTGCAGATATGATCGTTCAGATCACCTACCGTGTCAATCTCCATCTTTTCTCCCCACGCGGTCGTCTGCTGCAGAGCATGGAACAATTTCTCCCGCGGTTCGAAATAATTGAGCGTCTTTGGATCTTTTCTGTCCGGCAATAACAGCATCAGGCCGCTCTCGTAAGCGATGACCTGAAAGTATTTCACATAGCCGGCGGAAGGAAGCATGTAACCATAATAGTAATCATAATAATCATCCATCCGGTACACATTAATGGTGGAACTTCTGCGGTAACGAAAGAGTTTCTTCTTGTCTTCCATGCCAAAACGGTCAAACAGCGCCAGCGCCTCTTCGATCGGATATGTTTTCTTCTCGATCTTAATGTCTTCCATCGCAAGCTGCTGCATTCTCACATTCAGCCGTTCAATCAGCGTATCGTCAACTTTCACCCTGCCTTTCAGACTGCAATAATATCCCTGACCAACAGCAAACTCTACCTTGATCTTTTCGATATTTTCCCGCGATTCCACATCATACAGAGATTTGATCAGAAGCATGATCGCAGTGCGGACATATGCCTTATGCCCCGCTGTGTCCTGCAGCGTGAGAAACCGCAGCTCACAGTCCTTCTCCACTTTCTTCATCAGTTCCTGTATCTTTCCGTTCACAGTGACAAGGGCAATAATATCCTCATAGCATTTACTGTACTCCTTCGCGATCGCCTCGTAAGTCGTTCCCTCCTCATACTGTCTCGCTTCCCCGTTGATCGTTACCGTAACCATACCATACCTCCCAGTTTTTACCATTATATTACCCAAAATGGACTGCTCTCCTGCGCGCACATAACGTTGAGCATTTGGCACTCCTTTTTCAAAACTCTCTCCATATATGGAACAAAGATCTTCTCCAGACCATAATGTCCCGCGTCAATGATATTCAGCCCCATAGCCATGGCATCAATGCCGCTGTGATGATCGACATCTCCCGTGATCAGCACATCCGCCCCCATCGCTGCGGCTTTTTCAATGACGCTCTTGCCGGAACCGGGACAGATGGCGGCTCTCACTGTTCTTTGATCCCGTCCGCCAAATAGTTTCACGGAGTCGAGCGCAAACACACGCTTGACCATCTGTGCACATTCATACAGAGACATTGGAGAAGGCAGGCTGCCGATCCGGCCAATGCCATTCTCTCTGCCTTCCAGCACACAGGTGACATCCAGCACCTCTCTGTCTGCCAGCCCGATCCGTTCTGCTGCCGCATCTGCCATACAGAGCACGTCAAAATTCGTGTGCATGGCATAATAACAGACATCATTCCGAAGAAGTGTGACGAGCCGTCTGCCCACAAAGTCTCCGTCGTTGACAGATTTTTTCGGCGAAAAGATAAGCGGATGGTGCGTCAGCAGCAGATCCGCTCCACACCTCACGGCCTCCTCCACGGTCTCGTCCGAAGCGTCTACCGCCAGCAATACCGTATGGATCTCTTTCTCATATCTGCCTGCCAAAAGCCCTACATTGTCCCAGCTCTCCGCATAAGAACGGGGACACAGCGCTTCCAGTGTCTTCGTCAATTCTCTGCAATTCATCTATGACTCCTCTTTGTTACTCCGTCAGCGCAACCTGCCGTTCGTCTGATCTGCAGACGCAAAACAGGCAAGCGCACACGCTCTCACCTGCGCCGACTGCGCCAGTTCCGCCTCCCGTTCCCTGCGCCGGCTGGTCGCCTCCCCGGCGGCGGTAAGCCTGCGGGCCACCGTCTCCTCTCTCTCCTGCTCCCATAGCAGATAGCGATACAGCACCGGATGCCTGTGGCACAGCAGACACGGACCGTATCTGTCGCAGGCTGCCTGCCATATCGGCGGGCTGTAAGCATCAGACAGCCCTTGAGGAATTTCCGGCATCCGGTCTGTCCGTGCGCTCCTGTCAGAACCGTCCGTGTCCTCTTCCGGCGCCTGTACAGCCTTTATGACCGGATAATACTTTCCATCCTCATATACCATATCTTCCTCTGCGATTGCGTACCCTTCATTTCGCAGGAATTGCCTGACTCCTGCAATATCCGACTGGGGCTGCAGGATCAGGTCTTTCATCATCCGGACTTTTTCCCTGCCTTCGGTCAGGATTCTGACGATGAGTCTGCCTCCCATGCCCGCTATGACCAGTGTCTCCGCTTCCTCTTTTTCCAGCGCCGCCACTCCATCTGACAGTCGTGTCACTATGTACTCCTCCAGGCCAAAGGCTTTGATATGCTCTCTGGCACGTCTCAGAGGACCCTCGTTGCAGTCTACAGCGATCACACCGGGACTGATACCGCTGCGGACAAGATAGATCGGGATATATCCGTGATCGCATCCCACATCGCAAACATGATTTCCAGCAGTCACCATATGTGCCACCGCTTGCAGTCTCTCTGACAGTTCCACTTGCTTCCCCTAGTCCAGATAATCCTTCAGCTTTCGGCTTCTGCTCGGATGACGCAGCTTACGGAGCGCCTTTGCCTCGATCTGACGGATACGTTCACGTGTTACATTAAATTCTTTTCCCACTTCTTCCAGTGTCCTCGCCCGTCCGTCATCCAGACCAAAGCGAAGCCGCAGTACTTTCTGTTCTCTCTCTGTCAGTGTTCCGAGCACTTCCACAAGCTGCTCTTTCAACAGTGTAAAAGCGGCGGCATCAGAAGGGACCGGTACATTGTCATCCTGAATAAAATCTCCCAGATGGCTGTCCTCTTCTTCTCCGATCGGTGTTTCCAGAGAAACCGGTTCCTGAGAGATCTTCAGAATCTCCCTCACCCGTTCTTCCGGCATATTCATCTCTTCCGCAATCTCTTCCGGGGTAGGTTCTCGCCCGAGTTCCTGCAGGAGCTGTCTGCTCACACGGATCAGTTTATTGATCGTCTCCACCATATGCACCGGAATACGAATCGTTCTCGCCTGATCGGCGATCGCTCTTGTAATCGCCTGACGAATCCACCATGTCGCATAAGTGGAAAACTTATAGCCTTTGCGATAGTCAAACTTTTCCACAGCCTTGATCAGACCCATATTTCCCTCCTGGATCAGGTCGAGAAACAGCATCCCACGGCCTACATAACGCTTGGCAATGCTGACAACAAGACGCAGATTGGCTTCGGCAAGCCGCTTTTTCGCCTCGGCGTCACCCATCTCCATTCTTTTCGCAAGTTCGATCTCTTCCTCGGCATTCAGCAGGGAAACCTTCCCAATCTCTTTCAGATACATTCTCACCGGATCTTCAATGCTGACGCCGTCAGGAACCGAGAGGTCAATGTTTTCCACATCCACCTCGTCCTCTTCCGTCAAAATGATCTCCTCTTCATCTACGGTATCTTCGGTTATGCGCAGTACATCCACATGGTTCTGTTCCAACGTCTCTATAATCTGATCAAACTGCTCTTCTTCCAGAGACAGATCCGCAAAAAAATCGCTGATCTCCTGATAGTCCAGAACATTTTTCTTCTTTTTGGCAATGTTTAAGATTTCTTTCAACTTTTCCTCAAACTTTGCCCTTGTGTTTTCATCCATTCTATGGTCCATCCTTCCATAACTTGTTATTTATTTTTACCCTAATCTAAGGAAATATGCGCATTTTTTAGCTCTTCCAACGCCTTTTTACCCTCGATGACCCTGCCCAGCGCACTGATGTCGCTCCCCATTCGGGCACTGTAGTACTCATAACTGTATGTTTTTACACTGACGACAATGTCATGAAACGCCTTTTCCCGCTCCCGCTTGTCCTCACTCGGTGCAGGCAGCCGCGTATGAAACATGGACGCCACCTCCCGCTGCTCTTCCTCGTCCTCAAACTGGCTGATGATGGCCGCCGGATTGCTGCTTCCCTTTTCCAGTTCCGCAAAGAGCAGTTCTGCCGCCTTTCTGTAAAGATCCACTGTAAAATCCTCTGCTGATATATAATCCGCGATCTTCGGATACAGGCCGGGGTCCTCACAAAGCCAGGTAATCAAAAGTCTCTGCGCCCGTTTGGCCCCGTCTTCCGGCGTCTTCTTTTTCTGCGACAGTGACTTGGGACGTATCGCCTCTTTTGCCGGCCCCATACTGGCCGCATAGCTGACGACAAGCCTGCGCAGATTCTCAAAGCCGATATGATATTTGTCCGCCACCGCTTCTATATAATTCTCACGCTCCACCTCCTGTGCAAAGCCGCATAACTTCCTGGCTACCGCCTGATGAAACCGCGTCTTTCCCTCCGGGTCCTTCAGGTCATAATCGCGCTCCAGAATCCGCAGCTCAAAAAAGAAACTGTTCTCCGCGCTGTCGATCCTCTCCTGAAACGCCTCTGCGCCCATATTTTTGATAAATTCATCCGGATCTTTATATGGTTCCAGATGGATGATCTTCCCGGCAAGTCCTGCTTCCCTGAGGATACCGATCGCCCGCAGCGCGGCCTTCACCCCGGCCCCATCGCTGTCATATGACAGAAGTACGCTCTCCGTATATCTGTGCAGTAGTCCCGCCTGACTCTCCGTAAACGCAGTTCCCAGAGAGGCCACAGCCTGTCCGAATCCGGCCTGATGCAGGGCGATCACATCCATATAGCCCTCACACAGGATGATATTCCCCGCTCTGGAAGTGCGGGCAAAGTTCAGCCCATACAGATTGCGGCTCTTGTCAAAAATCGGCGACTCCGGAGAATTGAGATACTTAGGCGTCCCCTCTCCCATGACCCTGCCGCCAAAACCGATCACGCGGTGATTCATATCCTGAATCGGAAATATGACCCGGTTCCAGAATTTATCATGGGCTCCATATTTTTCATCAATGCTGCAAAGGCCAGCCTCCCGTATCAGCTCTTCCCGGTAGCCTTTGCCTTTCAAATATTTCGTCAGATCATCACTGTATTTACTCGCATACCCGAGACCAAACTTTTTCATCGTCTCTGCGGTAAGCTGCCTATTCTGCAGATACCCCAGCCCCTGCTGTCCTTCTTTCCTGCGGAGCAGATAATAAAAATATTTTGCGGCTTCTTTGTTCACTTCCAGTAATCTGGCTCTGCGGCTCTCCTTCTGCCGCATCTCCTCGGTATATTCCGCTTCCGGCAGATTGACGCCGGCCCGCTCCGCCAGTATCTGGATCGCCTCCTGAAACGTATCATGCTCATATTCCATGAGAAACGTGAACACATTACCACCGGCCCCACATCCAAAACAGTAGTACATCTGCTTACTCTGTGAGACGGAAAAGGAAGGCGATTTCTCGTTGTGAAACGGGCAAAGTCCAAAATGACTGCCACCCTTTCTCTGCAGACGGACATACCCGGAGATTACATCCACAATATCGTTTTTCATCCGCACTTCTTCCACAAGCTCTTCCGGATAATACATGTACCTCTCCTCTTTTGTCGCTCCTGCGCATTCACGGTCTCTGTCGGCGCCCTGCTACCCGTGCCAGCACTTTGGGATATAGATCTCCTCATACTGCGCAATCGCGAACCGGTCCGTCATTGCGCCTATGTAATCACAAAGCACTTTTTCTTTTGGCTCTCCCCTGTCCATAAGCATATGGTATTCCGCAGGAAGCAATTCTATGTGCTTTCCATAGTAATCATATAATGTCTTCATGAGCCCTTCCGCCTTTTCTTCCTCCCCTTTGGCGGCAGGATTCGTGTATAAATGTTCAAATAAAAATGCGCGCAGTTTCTGCATTGCCTGCGCCACCGGCGCTGACATGCGAATATCATCCGTTCCTGCGCTTGTCGTCACAAGATCATGGATAAAATGATTGAGACGCTTCCCAAGCGTGTCTCCAATCACCTCCGCAATCTCTTCCGGAATATCAGACTCCTTCAAAATGCCGGCCCGAATCGCATCGTCCATATCGTGATGGATATAGGCGATCTTGTCGGAAAACCGCACGATCTTTCCCTCCAGCGTACCGGGCATGCCACTCGTCTGATGGTTCAAGATGCCGTCCCGCACCTCGTACGTGAGATTCAGCCCCTGCCCATCCTTCTCCAGCAGATCTACCGTACGCACACTCTGTTCGCTGTGACAAAAGCCGTAAGGGCATACTTCCTCCAGCGCCCGCTCCCCGGCATGTCCGAAAGGCGTATGTCCCAGATCATGTCCGAGCGCGATCGCCTCCACCAGATCTTCATTGAGCTTCAGCGCCTTGGCAATCGTCCGCGCATTTTGAGATACCTCAAGTGTATGCGTCAGTCTTGTCCGGTAATGGTCACCCTGCGGCGTCAGAAACACCTGTGTCTTGTCTTTCAGCCGCCGGAACGATTTGCTATGTAAGATCCTGTCTCTGTCTCGTTGAAATACCGGGCGGATGTCGCAGGACTCCTCTTCTTTCCGGCGCCCTTTCGAATCCATGCTGAAAGCAGCATAAGGACTTAAATATTCCTTTTCCCGGAGTTCCAGCCGTTCCCGAATGGTCATATTGCAATCCCTCCGTTTTTATTATTCGCCGCGCCGGACCGATTTCCTTTTTTATTTTTGTGAATTATGAAAGAAATTACAGGAAAGCCGAAAAGAATCTGTCACATATGATTGTAATATTGTCTCTGACTTGTTATAGTAGGTTTATGTATGAGCATATGTACCAGAGGAAACAGAACACCCTGCCAGACAGAGGACAAGCGCCATCTCTTAACTGGTCTGATCCGCAAAGGAGCGTACGCATGAAAAGAAAACTGTCAGACACATTTAAAATGCAAGGAAAAAAGAAAGCATCAAAAACAAAGAAACCTCTGTTAGAAATATTCGTAAAGGTGAGGACACACAAAGCCCTGGACAGAGCTGTCGCCCGAAATAAAGGCTATCTCGACGCGCTGAAACAGCAGGACCGGGCATTTACCATACTGCAGAAGGCAGGCCTGAACAGAGAACAGAGCCTCATCGTTGACAGAGCGATCTCCGCCACAAACCAGTGCGGCGCGGCATATGGCACAGCGGCCTACCGATTGGGCCTGCATGACGGAATCAGACTCTCGTCGGAGCTGAGAAAGGACAGCTGAAACCGGAAGTCCTCAGCAGTAGTTTCCACTCCCCGGGCTACGCATTTTGACTTTTTATCGTATGGGAATTTCCTGCATAAATCGAGTAGGGGAACGACCTTCTCCACTACTCGCCGCGCGCCCCATGCGCCGCCTTGCGGCTTAGTTCCTCTGCACGGGGCTGCGCATAAAAAGGGTTCTGTGACCAGAACCCTTTTCTTTGATATATCATTCCATTCAAATCTGTGATCTCAGAATAAGCCGTTGAGCATACTCCCTGTTGAATAATTTTTGTTATAGCCGCCTCTGCTGTTATACGTGCTGGCTCTATTTGCCTCTGACTTGGCAGAGATATTAATCATGGACGCTTTCGTTGACACGCTATAAGCAAAAGAAGATGTCCCGTTAAACAGCGTCTTGACCGTACTCATATCCGCTTTCTTAAATGCTTCCTTGTCTATGCTCAGCTTATTGTCCTTGCCAATCGTAATTCCCACTTTATTCAACAGCTTTGAATAAGACTTCGTATTGTTCGTCATATTCAGTGTCGAATTGAGAATCGTTTTGGAATCGGTGGAAGATGCGGAATCCAGAAGACTGTTATAACTGTCGGCAAATTTCTTCACTGCCTCATAGATTGCATCGGTATCATATCCTTTGACAGTCGTCTCTGTTCCGTCTTCATTTTTCGTCGTAATGTCTTTTTCCGTAAAGAGAGACTTACTTCCCTTGGTAATCAGTGCATCTGCTGCTGCCTGCAGAGACTGGGCATCACTCTGTGTCGCAGTCAGTTTATTCTGCTCTGTGGATGTGTTCTGCTTGCTCTTGTCGCTGCTCTTGGAATCTGACGCTTTATTACTCTGTTTTGCATAATAAGCCTTTACTACTTTATAGTAACTGCCATTTCTGATATTGTTGTACTCAGACAAAAGAGAATAAAGACCGCCATCCGAAGAACTGCTCCCAAATAAACTAAAATTACCCATACCCTCACTCCTTTGAAATCTCGGCATCCGTGCCTGTCATTGTTGCTATGTTATCACTGATTTTTATTACTGCTATTATACTACTATATCGGAATGAACTGCAAGATACTTTAGGAAAAATATAGAAAAAGCAACGAAATTTCCTGATATGAAAAAATAAAAGAACCCGTATATCACGGATTCTTTTACCTGTGGCATAAAGTGCAGGAAAAGGGACTTGAACCCTCATGAGCGCAATGCTCACACGGACCTGAACCGTGCGCGTCTGCCAATTCCGCCATTCCTGCATACGTGCGGGAGATGGGACTTGAACCCACACGTCTATACAGACACAAGATCCTTAGTCTTGCCTGTCTGCCAATTCCAGCACTCCCGCATCTCGTGCCGCAAGTAGTATACTACCACTTCATATGACGAAAGTCAATACTATTTTACAAATTTTTGCAATTAAATTTAATCTTTATATATAAGCGCATAGGCGCCGGTACAATCTGTCTCAAACTGTACCTTATTGCCCCGGTCATCCAGATTTTCCAGGACTTCGGGCTGTCCTGCGTACACGCGGATCATCCGGAACTGCCGTCCTTCTTTCTGATACTGGGCCGGAATGTCAAACAGCAGCTGCACGCTGTGGTTCAGCTTATCCATCGGCTTCCCCGCATGGGCAAACGAAATATTATACATACCGATGTACTGGTAATCTCCAAGTACAGAGTCAAACGCCTCCCGGCATTTTCTGCCCTGCACGACCTGGTCAGTTGTAATGCTGACAGCATCGATCTTATAACCCGGAGCGAACACGCAGGCACTGTTCGACCAGTTTACCCGGGGGACATCATCGTCATCATTGTCACTGCGCTTCACAAAATGAGCGACGATCGTATGGTCATCATAGCCCGGGTTGAAAGAATAATATGCACTCTTTGTCACAATGACGCCATTGTCAGTAAAATATGCGAACGAATATCCACTGTTGGGATATGCACCCACTGCGATGCTGTCATAGGCCGACGCATAAATGTTGTCCTGAAACGTGACGCCGTTGCACAGGCAGGACACACTTCCCATCGTGTGATCCTCCGAGTAAGCCACGATCGCTCTCGACTGCGCTGTGATCTCCTCTCCCGCTCCATTCTCCGCACGTACATCCATCCCTGAAACCGCGCAGAGCAGGGCCGCCACACCCATCCATACCGCCGCTCTCTTTACAAACCGTCTCTTCATCCTTCGCCCTCCCTTGCCGCTGACTTCCCCGCATTTCCTTCCGCTTCTCTGACCGGCGTATATCCCTGCGTTCCCTCTGCCGGCCCCTGTTCCTCATCTGCGCGGCGCCATACTTCCCTGACAGCCGGGAGCAGCGCAGCCATGGCTCTCCAGAGCTCTTTTTTTCTCTCCTTCTCCATGTCATGAAACGCTGCTGCCATCCGCCGCGCCGCCGGTCTCCAGTTGCCGGAAAAGTCCAGCAGCGTCTGCGCGCCCGACGCACCGATGATGTCAAATATTTCTTCTATCATATTGCCAAGCTCTTCCTTTGTCAAGGAGCGTATCCACCGGTTGAGCACTTCCATAGCCGCCCGCCGTCCCCGGTACACATCGGAGACTGTCACAAATTTTCCGTCTTTTATAACCCAGGAATACGGATCGTGCTGCAACACTCCGAACGCACTGCTCTCGACTGTCTCATAGCAGCCCGTGTCCTCCAGCAGCATCCCGACGACGGAAGAATGCGGCACGATCTTACGAATGCGCGGCGCGATCTCCCGATATGCGCCGTTTTCGCGAAGCTGCGGACAAAACCCCGGACCATCCAGATTATAAATCCTCCTGATCCGTTTCCTGACTGCCTCCTCACAGTACATCGACGCGTATACCGCCAGATTTCCGCCCTTGGAATGCCCGCCGACAATCAGCGCTCCGCCGCTATAGACCATAGTCCGGTTCAGATAATCGACACTCAGTTCCTGACTTCTGACAGGTGCCCTGTACGCCATGGCAAAATCTTCCTTCCACCCGCTCAGCGTCTCATCCGTACCCCGGAAAGCCACATATGCCGAATCGTCTTCCAGAAGACAGGTCACTGCAGAAAACTGCGACGGTTCCCTGACATCGATCCGGTTAATATAGCCGGTCAATTTCATTGTCTGAAAGCGCCGGCTCCTGCGGATCGCCTCAAACAAAGCGGCATTTTGCCGCGCATAACGCTCGTCCGCAAACAATTCCTCTTTGTTCTTCAGACGGCCGATCTCCCCCGGCGTGACACCCGGTTCCCCCCGTGAAAGCCCCGGCACTATATTTTCCAGCTTTAAATAAGAAAACTGGGCAAGCACCAGACTGTCCTCATCGCAAAAGGGGCGTTCCAGCAGCGAATACTCCCCATATTCCTTCAGATAGTCAATGATGTTGCCCATAAAACTCCTTAAAATCTGGCCTGGATATGGCCGATCTGTTTCAGCAGCACGGATATGCTGCCGTCAGCCTCCGTGATAAATTCTACTCTGCCCTGATCTTTATACTGATCCATTGGGATCTTCAGCTCGATACCGGTATCGGTGAACAAATGCTGCGTCTGAAATTTTTTGATCGTCGCATCGCTCTGTGGCAGCACTTCCTCTTTGACCATATCGTATCGCTCCATCTGTTCCTGAAACTGCTCCCGCATCTCAGTGCTGCCCTCAAATATTTTCTCCGCCAGCTCTTCCACCACAAACCCGCCGTTTTCCGCCAGTTCTTCCTGAATAATACTCTTGGCCCGCATATGTTCCTCATACTGCTCATATTCTTCACAGTTTTTCTTCTGAATATTCTCCACCGCTCTGGCTACGATCGACAACTTTGATTTCGGAGACAGACGCCCGCTGCATTTGAGAAACAGATAGGAAAAATAATTGGTCTTTTCCCCATTCACCTCATATTTCTTCTCGATCAGGCGCACGGCCAGCGACTGCAGATCAATAACTGCCGCCTCCTCAAGCCGCTGCGACTGCGCTGGCAGGGTTGCCTTGTAGCGAATAATTTCGTTCAGATTTCCCTCTTCTCCTGAGAGTGTGCGGTGTGTGTAGGAAGTCTTAAAATTCATTTTCAGCAGTCCGAGAAATTCTCCCTCTCCGGCCTTAAACCGCACGACTGCCAGATCGGCGGCCGGTATCTCAATGTTGCTGTTCATGATCCCATACAAAAGCTCTGCGGCCTGTCTGCTGACCTCGACGAAATTGTCATCCTCATACTCTGTCAACATCCGGTACAGTTCCGACTGCTCCCGGTAAAATTCACAGTCTTTGCTGTCATCCCCGGCAACGACCCGAAAGATATGCTCACGCAGAAATTCCGCGAAATCCGAACCGAACTCAATCTCTCTGTCCGATAACACCGGCAGCCCCACCGATGAGTCCAGTATATGTACGATCACATGTTTTATCCTGATGTCCTCTTTTTGCATTTCCTCTCCTCCCACCAAAATAAAGACGAAAAAAGCTCTGTTTTACTTTCTTCGCCGGGCAGCGTATCTTTTCCCTTCCGGCATATCATCTCTTCCTCCGGATAGACAGCGGTCTGAATATCGTCTTTCTGCCGATGAAGCCTACGATCCTCACAAGCAGGATGCCGGGCAGCACACCGATGCTGTCTATGGCGACGTCACGGATGGAAGGTCCCCTCCCGGCCACAAACGACTGGTGATACTCATCCAGTCCGGCGAATGCCACACAGAATATCCCCGCAAAAAACACCAGCCAGAGCCCTCTGATCCCATATACATACAGCGGAAAGGCCACCGTGACAGCCAGCACGAAATATTCCGTCACATGCGCCGTCTTTCTCACATAATAATGAATCCTCTCCGTATAATATTGAATCTGTGCCTCGCTCCATTCCTGACCCAGCGTCTCGTCCGCCATCACCACTACCTTATGGCTGATCCTGCGGCTGAGTTCCGCCGATGAAGCGCCATCCTGCGCAGACAGGGAAAAAATCAGATACATGACCACGATCGCCGGCAGAAAAGAAAGAGGTTTTAATAAATACCGCAATAACTTTTTTATAAATAGCCCTAAATATCTCATAATACTAGATTCTACCGCTATTCTGTTTGTCCCGCAATTCTTTTTCTCTAAAATTTTGATTAAATGATTGCAATTTTTGCCGAAATATTGTGTAATAGTATTAGTAAGGAGTGTAAAAAATTATGGGTGCAATTTTAAAAGGGATTCAAAGCGTCCTGATCGCGCTTGGTATTATTGCTGTTATCGGGACAGGTGTTATTCTCTATTATAACATGGTCAAACCGGAAGAGGAACAAACCGCTTCCGCAGAGGCACAGGTTCCGACAGAACCGGGAATGGAGACGGCAGATAATGCCGCAGAGACAGAAGAGACGGAGACAGAGACCGCAGAGACGGAGGAATCAGCCGCCGATCCCGGTCTGTCGTCAGGCGACGCATCTGCTTCCGGCATTTCTCCGGAGAGTGGTCATGAGCATACTTATACGGATACCGTGCTCCGTCCGGCTACCTGCACACAGACCGGCGAAATGAAGCATACCTGTTATTGCGGCGATTCCTATGTGGATGCGATTCCGGTGCTGGAGCATACGCCCGGACAGTGGATTACGGTAAGGTCTGCGACGGCCACACAGACGGGACTGAGACAGAAGTCATGTACTACCTGCGGCAGGGTAATTGAGGAAGAAACGCTTCCGATGCTGGCAGCTCCGGTGACAACGTCCACGGATACCGACAAAAATAAAGAGAAAGATGATAAGGATTCCACTGACAACCATCGTCATACCTATACATATGAGATCTCAGAGGAAGCCTCCTGTACGGAAAAAGGGGAAAAGACTTATACCTGCACTGTCTGTGGCAGTACTTTTGAGACATCGATACCCGCTACCAATCATCCAAGCAGAAAGACGGTGCGCACGGAAGGTACCTGTGCCAATCCGGGCAAGATCGAAGTGATCTGTAATATCTGCGATGCAGTCATCTCTTCGGAAACACTCAGCTATGACCATGACTGGAGTTCCTGGTCGACGACAACCGCGCCTACGGCCACTGCCGAGGGCGTGAGAACGAGAACATGCAGAAAATGCGGCGAACAGCAGACAAAGAGCATTTCCAAACTTTCCGGCAGTTCTAACGGTGGTTCCAATAGTGGCTCCAACGGCGGCTCCAATAGTGGCTCTAACGGTGGAAACAACGGTTCCAATGGCGGAAACAACGGCTCTAACGGTGGAAACAACGGTTCCAATGATCCGTCACATAAACATACGTATACTTCCTCGGTGACGACAGCAGCCACCTGTACTGAGGCCGGCGTGACCACATACAAATGCAGCTGTGGTGACACTTATACGGAAGCAGTGCCTGAGGCGCTTGGACACAAGCCTACCGGTATCTGGGTAGTGACAAAAAAAGCAACGACAGCGGAGGACGGCGAGCGTGTTCAATACTGCAGCCGTTGTAACGAAGTCGTGACGAGGGAGAGCATTCCCAAACAGCAGGAAACACACACACATGTCTATACCGACTCGGTGACAAGAGCCGCTACCTGCACAGCAAGCGGAACCAAGAAGCACTCCTGTGCCTGCGGCTATTATTACACTTCTTCGTTACGTGCACTGGGTCATAAGGCCGGTGGATGGGAAGAAGGTTCCGCAGAGGGAACTGAAGTGAGAAAATGCACCAGATGTGGACAGATCATGGAGACAAGAACTGTGGAAACACCACCTGTCACGCCTCCCGCCCCTGCTCCCTAAGCAGGCCAGTCCGTAATATGATCGAACGAAATGTGTCAGATTAATAAAAAAGAAGCTCTTCACAGAGCTTCTTTTTTATTGATACGCTATCTTTGATTCATTGCCTGTCGCAAATTGCTGTCTGCTTATGCGATCTTCTCTTTCACGATCTGAGCCAGTTTTGCAAAACCTTCCCCGTCGTTGACTGCCATCTCAGCGAGCATCTTTCTGTTAATATCAATCTCGGCCAGTTTTAATCCGTGCATAAACTTACTGTAAGACAGACCATTCATTCTTGCCGCTGCATTGATACGTGCGATCCACAGCTGGCGGAACTGACGTTTCTTTTCTTTTCTTCCGGCATAAGAGGAAGCAAGCGCTCTCATCACGGACTGCTTTGCCACTCTGTACTGTTTGGATCTTGCGCCTCTGTAGCCTTTCGCCAGCTTCAGAACTCTGTTATGTCTCTTTTTTGCGTTTAAACCGCCTTTAATTCTTGCCATCTCTCATTTCCTCCTTGCGACTTATAAATACGGTAAAATCTTCTTCATATTCTTAACATTGGTTGCATCAGTAATCGCAGGCTTTCTGAGATTTCTTTTTCTCTTTGTGGACTTCTTCGTTAAGATATGGCTCTTGTAAGCTTTCGCTCTCTTTAATTTTCCCGTTCCGGTTACTTTAAAACGTTTTGCTGCTGCTTTGCTTGTCTTCATTTTGGGCATCGCTACATTCCTCCTGTCAAATAAAAATCAAACTGTAGTCAACTCTATATTTTAACTGTACGAACTAACGTTTCTCAGTTAAAAACATTGTCATACTTCTGCCTTCCACCTTCGGCGCCTTTTCCACCACGGCAATATCGGAAAGCTGCTGTGCCACATCATCTAAAATATGTTTGCTGTTTGCCATATGCGCCATCTCACGTCCGCGAAAACGCAGTGTGACCTTTACCTTATCCCCTTTTGACAAAAACTTTCTCGCTGCATTGACCTTTGTGTTCAGGTCATTGGTATCGATGTTCGGAGATAAACGAATTTCTTTGACATCAATGGTCTTCTGCTTTTTCTTAGCTTCTTTTTCTTTTCTGGTCTGTTCATATTTGAACTTGCCATAATCAACGATCTTGCAGACAGGCGGCTTTGCCGTAGGCGCAATCTTTACGAGATCCAGCCCAGCCTCCTCCGCAAGTCTCATAGCCTCTCTGGATGGCATAACGCCCAACTGTTCTCCATCCTGACCGATGACACGTACTTCTCTGTCTCTAATCTGTTCGTTAATCATTAAATCGCTAATGGTGGTTACCTCCCGCACATAAAAAATGGATAGCATAGCTATCCACTGTCATATCCATACATGCAATACCTTCCATCAGTATCATGTACCAAAACGATAAACGCCTGAAGCCCGGTCGCCGCAGGGTGAGAGTGGATACTCTGCTTGATTGTTCTGCATCATACCCAAATACAATATCATATTACCTTGCATCTGTCAATGCTTTTTCCTGCAGGAATCTGATGACCTCATCCTCAAACTCCGCTCTCTCATCTGCAGCTCCGAAATTGATGCCTCCCAGCCTGATCGCCGGCTTTGTCTTGCCATGAAAATCACTGCCACATGTTAATCCCAGCCCTGCTTTTCTGGCCTCCCTGTAAAAGCAGGCAGTCTGTTCCTTTGTGTGATAGCTGCTGAACGCCTCCACGCCGTCAAGTCCCAGCGGGAACATTTCCCGGATGCGCTCTTCCTTTCCTTTCAGATTCATACCGGGATGCGCCAGCACCGCAGTTCCGTGATTTCTATGGATCACATCTATCATCTCTTCCAGCGCCGGATAGTGCATCTCCACATGACAGGGTTTCCCCTGTGCATAATAGTCCCAGTAAAAGTTCACGTAGGGATTATCACTCCGCATACCACCCGGTCTGTAAGGTGCAAGGAGCGGATGATCCCGATATTCTTCTTTGTCCAGCAATACTTCCGCGAACATTTCTCCCGTCCAGCAGTCCTGTCGGTGATGTTCCTGCCCGAGCTGCCACATTTCTTCTTTTGTGATATAAAACCCCAGCTTTTGTGTATTGTGCAGCATTTGCAGAGAAGCATCCGCACTCTGAACGGCAATATCATTCTCTATCTTCCTGAAATCCGGCGCATTACTGTCGATCCCATACCCGAGAAGGTGAAAGTTAATCCCCCTCCACACACAATCGATCTCTGTACCGGGAATAATCATGATCTTCTTTCCACCTGTGTCCGGTACTTCGACGATACCGTAAGGAACCATATTGGAAATTTCCCGCTCTCCCTCCACAGCGCTCCGCAGCGCCTCCCGATATGCCCGCGTACAATTATGATCCGTAATCGCCATGATCCGAATCCCCGCCTCGGCGCATTGTCGCACCAGCTCTCCAGGCTCCAGTTCTCCGTCATCGCTATATCTGCTGTGCATATGTAAATCTATCACGACTCAATCACTTCCTTTTTTATGTATATTTAGATTATACCAGCTTAACTGTCAATTTTGTAGGATAAAAAAAGCGGAATATCAGTACAAAATCGTCAGAGAGCATAAATGTCCTTCTTTTCTCCCACGTTGTGAAAAAGACGCATGGTTTCTGCCACGCGTCTTTCCACTGTTTTTCTGTTACTGCTGATCTTCCTTAAATGTGCCGCATGCTGTCTGATGGCAGTCACATGCACCCTGTCCGGCAATGTCGACATGTTCCGCATGACATTTGTAGTTTGTATTATACATGCAGTTGCACGCTTCACAGTCGATGCTGATTGTTCTGCACGGATGTTCCAATGCGCTTACATAAGAATTTTCTGCCCTTCTGGCAGAAAAGCTCTCGCAGCAAGTATCATCCTTGCGGTCCGCATGTTTTCCTCCGATCATAATATCACCTTTGCAGCAACTCTGATTTTTGTTATATACGCAGTTCTCTGCGCGGCAGTCTAACTGAGCCATTCTGTTCGCTCCTTTCTCTGTCCTGTTTATATCGTCATGTCATAGTATGCCTGATCCACTTTCTTATTATGCAAAATGTACCCTGCAAAAACAAAAGCCCCCGAAACCGCTGTTATCGCAGTCCCGAAGGCTTTTTTAGGGGAGGATAAGTATTTTGTATCTTCCGTAAAAGTTTAATCAAAGGAGGGGGTCCATTTGATTAATCATAGTATGACCCCGCTTTTTACTTCTTATACACAGTTTTTAAAATTTTTTCAATAACTGTCATCCATGCTGCAATCAGGTCTGTATCATTGGATGGAAAGCAGGATGCGATTTTCCGGTGGCTGCCCTCCAGTCTCTACGAAAGTGACTTCCCGTATGGACAGGCAGAACGATTTGTTATATAATGAGCAGGATATACGGTATTGATTACCTCACATGTAACCCAAAATCAATCAATCTAATATAAAGGGGAAGAAGAAATGGCATTATTAAAGCAGTGGAGAGACAGAGCTTACGACGAAAAAGCAAACAAAGGCGATCTCCAGAGACTCTGGACCGCTTATTTTCAAAAAGAGAAAGAAATCTACGCACAACTCCTGAAAAATCCTGACGAAGTCGTAGAAGGCACGGTAAAGGAACTCGCTGACCGGTTTGACATAGACATCATGACAATGACCGGCTTTCTGGATGGAATTAACGACAGCCTGAAGGAGGCCAACCCGATCGATGAGATGGAGGAAGACACCAGGGTCAATCTCGGTTTTGACAAGGAACTTCTCTATAAAAACATGGTCGGCGCTGACGCTGACTGGCTGTACGGGCTGGAAGAATGGAACGATATTTTTGATGAGGAGAAGCGGAAGGAACTGTACAAAGAGCAGAAATCTTCCACTACTGTTGTCAAGGGCGATAAGGTCTATCCGAACGATCCCTGCCCATGCGGAAGCGGTAAGAAGTACAAAAAATGTTGTGGTAAAAATAAATAAGATCTGAATACCCTGCTCATAGGGAACAGAAACAGAAAAGGTGCACTTACCGAATAAGATATAAACAGATCCGGCAAGTGCACCCTTTTGATCCTGATAATTGAATTCTCACTGGCCAGACACAACACAGCCAGTCACAACAATCCTGTTTCCCTGGAATTTAAGGAAGCAGCGAGAGCGCTCCCTCGTCGCCTACCAGTGTCACATTATTGTGAAGCTGAAGCACAGAAGCCGGAACCTGAGGTGTGCAGGGCCCAAAGAACGCATCTTTCACGATCTGAGCTTTGGACTCGCCGCTGACGATAAGCACTACTTTTTTCGCCTGCATGATCGTCTTGATCCCCATCGTATAAGCCTGCTTCGGCACATCATCCATCGTAGCAAAGAAACGGGAGTTTGCATCGATCGTGCTCTGTGTCAGCTGAACACAATGCGTCTCCTGTTCGAATGCCACACCCGGCTCATTAAACCCGATATGTCCATTCAATCCCAGTCCCAAAAGCTGCAGATCAATGCCGCCTGACTGTCTGATAATCTCATTATACGCAGCACATGCCTTTTGCGGATCTTCCTCAAGACCGTCCGGTACATACGTATTTTCCGGCTTGATATTGATATGTTTGAAAAGATGCTCATTCATAAAATACCGGTAACTCTGATCATTATCAGGAGCCAGACCTTTGTATTCATCCAGGTTGATACTCTTTACTTCACTGAAATCCAGGTCGCCCTTGTTGTACCAGCGAACCAGCTGTTCATAAGTACCGATCGGCGTAGAGCCGGTAGCCAGTCCCAGAACACAGTCAGGTTTAATGATTACCTGCGCAGAGATAATGTTTGCCGCCATACGGCTCATGTGATAATAATCATTCGCTTTAATGATTTGCATAATTAAATCCTCCTGTACATTTTGCCATATCCCATATTAATATCGTACCATACTATGAAAAAAGTACAAGTTATTTTTTTACATTTGTGCAAGATTACCCTCAGTGGACAAAGGTACCTTTTCCCGCTTTCATATCTTTCATCATCACCGTCAGATAAAAGGTTCCATTCTCCGCTTTCCAGTCCACACTGCCACAATATTTGCCGGCAGCCGCTTTCATATTGAGAAACCCGATCCCATGCAGCCGCTTCTCGGATTTATCGGTCGCGGGAAATTCCCTGTCTCTTCTGCATTGAAGGCGACCGTCAAAGCTGTTCTCAATCTTCAGAAAAAAGAAGCTGCCTCTCTGAAAAGAAAAGAGAGAGATCCTTTTTTCCTGCTCCTCTCCCAGCTTTTTACAGGCTTCTATGGCATTGTCCAGTCCATTACACAAAATCACGGCAATATCATAATTTTCAATACCTGAATCCGCCGGGAAAATCAGCTCGTCGGCATCTATATCCACATCCGGCATCGCTGCCGCCGCTTCCTGGTATTTTAAGTTGATGATCGCATCCGCAATAATATTTCCTGTCTTAAACTTCGGTTCCAGACTGTCCGCCGTCCGCTCCAGCGCCTCCATATAGGTCTCCAGCTCCTGTTCGCCCCCGCCGCCACGTCCTGTCTGTCTCATCAGTTCACGTACGACTGCCAGTTGATTCCTCATATCATGCCGGATACTGCGAATACCGGCATAGGTCCGGTTCATCACCTGTATATGTTCCTGCAGGCTCCGTATCTGTTGTTCCATGATCAGTCTGCCGCTCTTTTCCCGGCCAAGAGCGACCATATCCTGAAAAAGCTGCACGCTGGAGAGGATCGAGACGAGCGATAACAGCTGAATGGCCGGTATGATAAAGATAAACAATGGATAGCGGTCAAACAGTATGGTGGGAACTCCATCCTCCATCGTAACGATAATTACACGCAGCAGCGCGCAGATGAAAAGACCACACATGGCAGGGGCAATCAGAAATAAATGTTCCGTTTTCTTTATCGTATACTCTTTTTCTCTGTATCTGCCCACAAGGCTTTTCACTGACAGCCAGAGGATGAGCAGAAAAGCAGTCTGCTCAGAACAGAGCAAAGTGACTTCCGTGGCATTTATCAGTCGACAAAAGGCGGTAAGAGACTGCTCTGTCACCTGGCCTCTGCTCATATACCACAGATACAGATCAAAAATATGATTTCCAAGGACAATGATCATATAGGCAATCAGAAAACTGATTTCACTGAGCGCCATAAACACTGTGGTGATGTAAAACTGAAAAATCCTCTCCCCCTGATAAAACAAAACTACAAACAAAAAGAGAAAAACTGACAACATCGTCAGTTTTAACAGGGAACGGATACCGCTGTAGCTGTCCGCACTCTGCGTCTGTATGCCGAGCTTTAAAAATGTCCAAAAAAATACCGCATAGAATCTGCTTCCATAGCGGTTTCTCAGTTTTGTCTCCAGGAAACTGCCCAGCATCCATGCAAGCACATATCCCTGCAGCAGAGCAACCAGTATGTCCGCCATCTCTATCGTAAAGCTATACATAGGAAGCCCCTCCGGCCTGCAGATAATTCATATATATTTTTACAAATTCATTATATTTTTCTCTTGACAGATAGACACGGGTGCCATCCGACAGGCGGATATTGTCCGACGTATACTCCGACACATGCGCCAGGTTGACGAGATACCCTCTGTGACAGCGGTAAAACCCCTCTCCAAGCTCCTTTTCCAGTCCGTTCATCGTACCGTAAATCTCGTAGACTTCCTGGCACGTATGGATCTCCACCTTTCTCATCCTGCTCTCCACATAGAGAATATGACAGGTCCGGATCGTCACATTGCGGCTGCGGGTCCTGATGACAAATGTCTCCCGCCGTTTTTTTCCTTCCGCTCCGGCCGCAGCCCGTTCAAATACCTGTATAAATTTTTTCTCATCGACAGGCTTTAAAAGATAATGAAAGGCCCCCACATCAAACGCATCAAACACATATTCCTTCAGACCGGAGATAAATATCAGGATCGCCTCTTCCCCGGCCTCGCGCAGCGCCCTTGCAGTTTCAATTCCATTCTTTCCCTCCAGCTGGATGTCCAGAAAGATCACATCAAAATGAATGCCTGATTCAAGCAGCTCTTCCCCCGTTTCATATAAAGTCACCGCGCAGTCCGGCCTGCTTTTGCCTGTCAGCTCCCTGATCTGTTCTCTGATTTCTTTCTCATCATCACAGACTGCAATTTTCAAAATGCCATCCCGCCTTCCAATCAGAATTTTCTTTTATTATATCGGATAAAACGAAAACTATTTAGAATGAAATGTCATGAAAAGACATTCTGATGCCATAAAAGGCAGGAAAATGTCATAAACCGGAAAAGAGGCACTTGCAGAAAAACGACAGAGGCAGTATGATCTTGTACATAGACAGTAATGACCCTGTCAGAAAGGATATGTTATGAAAAAAGACAACAAAGCGGTCGCTGCCTGTATCGGCATCGCCGCTCTCGTACTTCTGTATCTGCTCACGCTTGTCACAGCCTTTCTGGACATTCCGAATTGGGACCGGCTGTTCCAGTCATGTCTGACTGCCACGATCGGCATCCCCATCCTTCTCTGGATTTATCTCATCCTCTGCCGAAAACGAAAGGAAAGAGAGGAACAGCCCAGAGACTGACGGCTTCGGCAGATATGTATTCGGAATCCTGCTTTATGCCTGTTTCACGCCCAGTCTGGCCAGTTCCGGCAGCGCCGCATCTTTGGTCGTGAACAAAATGGCCTCCATGCCTTCCGCTCTGGCTGCCTCCACATTTGTCTCCAGATCATCGAGGAACACACATTCCGCTGCCGTCAGCGCATATTTCTCTAACAGACGCCGGTAAATCTCCGGCTGGGGCTTGATCAGCTTCTCTTCGCAGGAGAGGATGCCGCCGTCCGTATAAGGCAGGAAATCCAGCGCATGGCTGCAATCGCGGCCCGCTTTGTAAGAAAAATTGGAAAGATAATAGACATGATAGCCCTTCTCTTTTAATTCCTGAATCCAGGGAATCGCGTAGTCCGCCTTTTCCACCAGACCGCCCATATCACTCAGCATCTGTCGGATCTCCTTCTCCACGCCGGGGTCGTTCTTCACCAGCAGATCGATGACCGCATCATCCTCCAGCACCCCTCTGTCAAATTCATTCCATTGATCGCTTTTCACCGTAGCGTCCGCAACCCGCCGCCAGACTTCTTCGGAAAATCCGAAACTGCAGATATGCTTTTTCCACGTATAATGTGTCAATACATTGCCAATGTCAAATATGATATTTTTAATCATCTGTCTCTTCCTCTCTTTCCAGCAAAGCCAGCAAATTTTTTGCCGCCGCCGACAACGGATTTTTCGGTCTCGTGACGACACAGAACTGTCGTTTGGGAATTCTTTTGTTAAAGCGCAGCTCAAACAGTTTTCCCGACTCCAGCTCCTTTCTGGCAAAGTCTTTCATCACACTGCCCACGCCGAGATTTCTCAGTGCAAACTGCACGATCATATCGCTCGTGGCAAGTTCAAACTCCGGATGCAGTTCCACACCGTTTTCCCGCAGGTAGTGATTCATATAAGTTCTCGTACTCGTATTGCCGCTCAGGGAAATGATCGGCAGCGTCTCCAGCTCCTGCAAGTCAAGCGTCTTGTATTTGTATGACATAAACCGCCGCCCCGCCACAAAAATGTCCTCGATCTCTCTCACCGCGTGCGCACACAGCCCCTCGTCCACAGGAAAGGGTGTGCTCACCACCCCGAAATCAATCTTTCCTTCCTCCAGATAGTGCAGCGTTTCCGGTGTCGGCGCATTGGTGACTCTCACTTTGATGCCGGAATATTGTTCATGAAACCGTTCCAGATAGGGCAGAAGATAAAATTCCAGCGTCATATCACTGGCGCCGATCCTGATCTCTCCCAACTCCAGATTCATCATCTGCTGCAACAGTTTTTCCCCCTGCACAATCTGCTCATAGCCCTTGGCCACATAAGAGTGCAGCAGCTCTCCCTCCCGGGTCAGCCGGACGCCTTTCGCGCTGCGCACAAAAAGACTGGCCCCCAGCCATTGTTCGAGCTGACGCAGACTCTGGCTCACCGCAGGCTGGGAAACGGAAAGCGCCTCGGCTGCCAGTGTCAGGCTGCCACATTTTGCCACATAATAGAACACTTTATAATATTCCAGGTTGTTCATCCTTGCATCTACGCCCCGCATCTGTTAGAATTTTCCTGTCACATCATCACTCCGCCTTTGCGCGCACAACAGGAGATCAGCTATGTATACGACAATACTGTGGGATATTGACAATACGCTTCTGGACTTTAACGCCTCCGAAAAATATGCCTTTGACACATGTCTGGAGAACGCCGGCCTCACTCCCAGCGATGAGCTATTGGCCGCCTACTCCAGGATCAATCTCTCCTTCTGGAAAATGCTGGAACGGGGAGAGATCACGCGGGATGAGCTGCTGGCTCAGCGTTTCGTCCGCTTCTTTGACTCCATGGGCATCACCGGCGTCGATACGGACCTTTTCAAAGATACCTATCAGACGCTGCTTGGCAGCACCTATTATTACCTGGACGACTCGCTCGCTCTCTGTCAGAGACTTCATCAGACACACAGACAGTATATCGTCACCAACGGTGTGGCATCCACACAGAGAAACAAGCTCGCTTTGAGCGGTCTGGACCAGTATTTTGACGGCTGCTTTATCTCTGAGGAACTCGGATGTGAAAAGCCGTCCCCTGCCTTTTTCGATAAAAGTTTCTCCCGGATTGCCAATTTCCGAAAGGAGGACGCTGTCATTATCGGCGACTCTCTCACCAGCGATATGCGCGGCGGTAACAACGCCGGTATCGCCTGCTGCTGGTATAACCCTCACGGCCTGCCTGCACCTGCCGATGTCCGGCTTGACTATATCATCAAAAATCTATGGGCGATCCTGCCCATTATCGACGGCTGAGCGGACTGTCGCGATAAATGATGTCGTCGCGGCCCGGTCCGTTGCTGACCATCGTCACCGGATAACCGATCTGTTCCTCGATAAATTCGATATATTTTCTGCAGTTTTCGGGAAGCTGTTCGTATTTCTGAACACCGCGGATGTCTGTCTTCCACCCTGGCAGAGACTTGAGCACCGGTTTCGCCTTTGCCAGTCTGGCCGTGACCGGAAACTCTGTCGTCACCTCCCCGTTGATCTCATATCCTACGCATACCGGAATTTCATCCAGGTAGCCAAGCACATCCAGGACAGTAAACGCCACATCGGTCGTTCCCTGCAGACGGCAGCCATACCTGGAGGCAACACAGTCGAACCAGCCCATCCGTCTCGGCCGTCCCGTCGTCGCCCCGAATTCTCCGCCGTCTCCGCCTCGTCTGCGCAGTTCATCCGCTTCCTCTCCGAAAATCTCGGAAACAAAAGCGCCCGCGCCTACCGCCGAGGAGTACGCCTTGCACACAGTAATGACCTGCCTGATCTCATAGGGCGGAATCCCTGCGCCGATTGCGCCGTAAGCCGCCAGCGTGGAGGAAGACGTCACCATCGGATATATGCCGTGATCCGGGTCTTTCAATGTGCCGAGCTGTCCTTCGAGAAGAATATTTTTCCCCTCTCTGACCGCCTGGTCGAGATATGCGGATACGTCGCATACATAGGGGGCAACCATCTCTCTGTACCCGCGCAGAGTCGCAAGCAGCTCCTGCGGGTCAAGCAAAGGCTTATGATACAAATGTTCCAGCAGTATATTTTTCATCTCACAGACACTCTTTACCTTTTCCTCCAACAGAGTGTCGTCAAACAGTTCGCTGACCTGGAACCCGATCTTCGCATATTTATCCGAATAAAAGGGCGCAATTCCCGATTTGGTAGAACCGAACGAACGACCGCCCAGACGTTCCTCCTCGTATTGGTCAAATAAAATATGATAGGGCATGACGATCTGTGCCCGGTCGGATACGAGTATTTTAGGCTCCGGTACATTTCTGTCTGTGACCGATCTGATTTCTTCAAACAATACCGGAATATTCAGCGCCACCCCGTTTCCGATAATACTTGTCGTGTGTCCGTAAAATACCCCCGACGGCAATGTATGCAGAGCAAATTTTCCATAATTGTTTACGATCGTATGTCCTGCATTGGCGCCGCCCTGAAAACGGACGATAATATCCGCCTCCTTTGCCAGCATATCCGTGATCTTACCTTTTCCTTCGTCTCCCCAGTTTGCTCCCACAACCGCTCTTACCATTTCCCTGACTCCTCTCAAATACATTTACCGACTGCGCAGGCAGCAGCTTCCTCTCCATCCTGCACAATCAAATATAAAAAAAGTGAGGCGTAAAAGCCTCACTCCCTCTTTTACCTATATAGTATACACAACTGTTATTTATAAGTAAAGTCAATATTTATTATACATATCATAAGTATTGCTTATAATCTAATCTCAAGCCCTACCGGACAATGATCGGAACCATATACATCCGCATAGATCAGCGCATCCTCCAGCCGGTCACGCAGCACATCAGAGACAAGAAAATAATCGATCCGCCATCCGGCATTTTTTTCTCTGGCCCGGAATCGATAAGACCACCAGGAATAGCTGTTTTCCTGATGCGGATAAAAATAACGGAAGGTATCGATAAAGCCGCCTGCCAGCAGATTACCGAACTTTTCTCTTTCCTCATCGGTAAATCCGGCGTTCCTGCGGTTCGTCCTGGGATTTTTCAGATCGATCTCCTGATGAGCCACATTCAGATCGCCGCAGAAAACAACCGGTTTCTTTTCCTCCAGCCTCTTCAGATAAGCGAAAAAGGCATCCTCCCATTCCATCCGGTAGGACAGTCTTGCCAGTTCACTCTGTGAATTGGGCGTATAGACAGTCACCATATAAAAATTCTCATATTCCGCAGTGATTACACGGCCTTCCCGGTCATGCTCGGCCACGCCGATTCCATATGACACAGTTGTCGGTTTTATCTTCGTAAACAGTGCGGTACCGGAATACCCCTTCTTCTCCGCATAGTTCCAGTACATCTCATACTCCGGCAGATCCAGTTCGATCTGCCCCTGCTGCAGCTTCGTCTCCTGCACACACAGGATATCCGGCTGCTGTGTCCGCACAAAGTCCGAAAACCCTTTTCCTTCACAGGCGCGCAGACCGTTGACATTCCATGAAATCAGTTTCATAATTTCTCCTCTTGCATTTATCACTCAGACTTCTCTGATTCCGGTTTCCATACTCCGGCTCTCTCCGACAAATTTTCCGGCATCCGCTTCCGCAGCCGCCCCGTCAGATCGATAACATCACCGTGGCAATCTGAAAATACACGATCAGAGAAATGGCATCCACAATCGTCGTAATAAAAGGACTGGCCATGACCGCGGGGTCAAAGCCGATCTTCTTGGCAAACATTGGCAGGCTGCATCCTACCAGTTTGGCGATAAACACTGCTACTACCAGAGTGAGGCAGACGACTCCTGCCACTGCCAGTCCCACTCTGTCGAGCACGAGCAGTTTGACGAAATTGGCACAGGCCAGCGTCGCCCCGCAAAGGAGCGCCACCCGCCCCTCTTTCCAGACCACGCGGAAGAGATCCTTGAACTCGATCTCATTCAGGGACAGACCGCGGATGATCGTGACACTGGCTTGTCCGCCGGCATTTCCCCCGGTGTCCATCAGCATCGGGATAAACGCCGTCAGCACTACATATCTGCTCAGCGCCCCCTCAAAAGAGGTGATGATCCGCCCTGTAAATGTGGCGGAGATCATCAGCAGTAACAGCCACGGAATCCTTTTTTTCCATGTCTCGACCACACCCATTCTCATATATGGTTTATCGGAAGGCACGATCGCCGCCATCTTCTCGATGTCTTCCGTAGCCTCTTCCTGCAGGATGTCCACGACGTCGTCGACCGTGACGATGCCTACCAAACGGTTTTCATTATCGACAACAGGCATGGACGTAAAGTCATATTTCTGAAACTGTCTGGCAACCTCTTCCTGATCCATCAGAGTGTGCAGAGAAATCACATTTTCGTGCATGATGTCGCCGATAATCGCCTCCGGCTGACTGAGCAGCAAATAGCGAAGAGAAACCGTACCGAGCAGTGTGCGCTTACTGTCGAGCACATAACAGATGTTGATCGTCTCACTGTCCACACCCACCTTGCGAATCCGTTCTATCGCATTTTGTACCGTAATATTTTCTTTCAGATCGACATATTCCACTGTCATTATGCTGCCGGCACAGTCCTCCGGATAGCGCAGCAGATGATTAATATCCCGCCTTGTATCCGGACTGGCATTGGCAAGCAGCTTTTTGACAATATTGGCCGGCATCTCCTCCAGGAGGTCCGTCGCATCGTCCGCCATCAGATTATCGATGATACCCGCCGCCTCTTTTTCCGAAAGAGCGGTGATGATAAACTGCTGGTTTTCCACTTCCATATAGGAGAACACGTCGGCTGCACTCGATTTGGGCAGAATGCGGAACACCTTCAGCAGATCTTCTTCATCCAGACTTTCGATGAAGGCCGCTATATCGGCATCGTTGACTTCCGACAGACTTTGCCTGAGCCTTGTATACTGTTTGGTATTCAGCAGTTCTTTCAGTTCCTTCAGTTCTTCTCTCAGCTCACTCATTCTGTTCCCCTGCCCTGATAATAAACGGTTCCCGCCTTCTCGATCCATACCTGAGCCGCCGTCAGCTCTGTCAGCTCTTTCTGAAAAGCCTCTTCCTGCCCGTAAGGTACAATGATCTGGTATCTCACCTTATCAGTATAGACCGTATCTTCTGTCATAATCTGCCTTTCGGCAAACAAGTGCTGCAGCTTTCCTGTCAGCGCATAATCGATTGTCACATAAAAACGGACGCCACTGTGCATCGTGATGACCGTACAGTTCTCAAGCGCCGCCTGCACCGCCTGTGTGTAGGCGCGGACCAGCCCGCCTGTCCCCAGCAGCGTGCCGCCGAAATATCTGGTGACGACAGCCGCCGTATTGGTCAGACCCATGCCACGCAGTACTTCCAGCATCGGCCTGCCCGCACTGCCGCTCGGCTCCCCGTCGTCGCTGCACCGCTCTGTCTCTCCGTCCTCTCCGGTAATGAATGCAAAGCAGTTATGTCTGGCATCATAATATTTCCTGCGGACGGACGCAATAAAGGCAAGCGCCTCCTCCTCCGAACCCACAGGCATCAAAGAGGCGATAAAACGGGATTTTTTTTCCACAATCTCACCACAGCCCGCATCCGTTATCACCCGGTAACTCCCGTGCCGCTCCTGCTTCTCCATTCGTCCATCCCTCCTTCTTCCGTCATGCACACTATTTTAGCACGTCGGCTGATTTTTTCCAACCGTGTAAATTTCTCTGCCATGATAAACACATGTATGACTCAATAATAGCAGTCCCCGTTTCCGCAGCCGCTCAATATTTATCCGGATAATCCGTACCCGTCTCCTGCTGCATCATCCGCAGATACCTCTCCGGCTCCCGTTTCATTTTCAGCATTGTATCAAAAGCCAGCAGCAGCATTTTTCCACCATTATCACGCATCCCCGGCTCGCCTCTGTCGAGCTGTGCCTTAAAGTGATCGATCTGCCACACCATAATATCGATCACCGTACATCCCCGCACGGACGCCTTACACGCAAACTGCCGGTTTTCCGCATAATAGCAGAACTCTTCCAGTATCTCTTCCTCCCTGCACAGCGATGTCCAGAACTGCTCCAGAAAAACCGCATCCTGATCCGCCAGACGGCAAAGATCCGCAGCGAAGCGCCAGGCGGCTTCCCTCTCTCTGTCCTCTCTCATAGTCCTCTCCTTTTCCTCCGAAAATCCTCCACAGTATCATTCACTATGGCCCGCATACCTGACATGGATCGTCATAGCCCGCCTGCACAGCCTCTTCCTTCGTCTCAAACAGCACTCTGTTTTTTTCACTCGGCAGCTTGCTGCAAGTCGCCAGATGTAGCTTGCCGTTCTTTGTGTTGCCGATATATGCGTATTCTGCCGCCGATGCCGTGTCGCTGTCCGTTCCGGTGTCTTTCTCTGCAAAATCCCCCTGAGAAGCACGGGTATCCTGCGCAGAAGAGCCTTTCCGCTCGCCTGCCTGCCACGTCTCAGAAGGCGCACAGTTCCATGTGATCTCTTTGCCGTCGGACAAAGCGACGATGCTTCCCTGCTCGTCCGTGCGAAACAGTTTTACACCCATGGCACGCAGACTGTTAAGCACAGCAGCGTGTGGGTGCCCATAAGAATTGTCCACACCGCAGCTGACAACCGCCCAATCCGGATCTACCGCCTCCAGAAATTCCCCGCCGGACGAGGTGTCGCTCCCATGATGCCCGACTTTATATACTTCCGCCCTGACAGAGAGCGCTTCTTCCAAAATGTCCTGTTCCGCCTCTCCCTGTGCATCTCCGGTAAACAGAAACCGGTTCTCCCCATTTTGAAACAGCAGGGCTATCGACGAATTATTGGGATCGTCATAACTGTCCACCGGAGCCAGAATCGTAAACTGAGCTGTGCCGAGACCAAAACTGGCGCCCACGTCAGGTGTGGTCCATTTCAGATTCCGGTCCGCCAGAGCCTGAATAACTCTCTGATAGGTCTTATTGTTCTTCGTATAGTCAGACATAAACACCGTGCCAATCGGGAATTTTGTGATAATAACATCGGCCCCGCCGATATGATCCGCGTCGGGATGTGTCAGTATGAGATAATCCAGCCTCTCGATTCCCTGTTTTTTCAGATATAGCTGCAGTGCGGTGCCTTTGTCATTCTCACCCGCATCGATCAGCATCGCATGTTCTCCGCATTTGATCAATGTGGCATCTCCCTGCCCCACATCAATGAAATGTATCTCTGCCTGAGAATTACCGTCCCCTGTATGCTGTCTGCTCTCTGTCTGATCCGGAGGCGCCTGGGTTTCTGACTCTCCGCCCGTTCCCTGCAGGCCGCTTATCGATATGGCCACTGCCAAAAACAGGATCGCCGCAAGGCACCAGACCGCCCCTTTCCATGTTCTGTTTTTCATATTCTTTCCCCTGTTTCTCTTTCGTTAATTATCGAGTACTTATGTATGACAACGATAGTGTGACAAAATTATACCACAGATCAACGATAAAAAAATAGAATCCGACAGGCAAAATTTCTGCCTGCGGGACTCTATCCTCAGTCAGTACTATAATTAATTATAATTATTCTATATATTAATCAGCTCAATACCACCTTGTCATCGGCAGTTCATTGCTGACTCCGTTCGTAAAGACAATCTGATGCAGATCTATGACGCCATTCATAAAAGTTGCCGCACAGGAACACAGGTAGAGCTCCCACATCCTCGTAAACTCCTCTCCAAACTTTTCCGTGATCGTCTCCTTATGCCGCTGAAAATTTTCATTCCAGCACAGCAGCGTTCTGCTGTAATGTCTGCGCAGACTCTCCACGTCGACGGTATAAAAGGAAAGGTCTCCTGCAAGATGGATGATCTCCCGCAGACTCGGAATGACTCCTCCCGGAAAAATATATTTTTTTATCCAGGCATCGCCCGGATATTCGGAAAGAGCACTGATGAAATGGAGCAGAAAGACGCCGCCGGGCTTCATAACTTTTTTGACGCAGTTCATAAACGTTTCATACTGGTCTCTGCCCACATGCTCGAGCATCCCCACACTGACAACCCTGTCATATTTTTGATTCAGCCCGGAAAGATCGCGATAATCCATCAATTCCACCGTCAGATATTGTTCCAGATGTTCTTCGCGGATTCGCTCTTCAAATTTCTTCTTTTGCTCTATGCTCAGCGTAATGCCGGTGCCATATATCTTATACTTTTTCGCTGCCTCTATCAAGAGGAATCCCCAGCCGCAGCCAATGTCACAGAGGCGCATTCCCTCCTGTAAATATAATTTTTCCAGTATCCGATCCACTTTATGGCACTGCGCCTCATACAGACTATCCTCTTCCGACTGAAAATAGCCGCAGGAATAACTCATCGTCTCGTCCAGCCAGAGACTGTAAAAGTCGTTTCCAATGTCATAATGAGAAGTCACTTCCTTTTTCTGATTGTTCTTTGACCCGGAAGTGAAAATCAAGTGCTTCAAAGCCTTTCTGTCGGTTGAAAACTGACCCATCTGGCCGAGAAAACTATACAAAGCCTGATACAGATCGCCTTCTATCTCAATATCTCCGTGCATATACGCCTCACCCAATGCCAGAGAAGTACTTTTTAAAAGTTCCTGGACAGAAGCCAGCCTGTGCACGATCACTGTAAAATCAGGCTCTCCCTCCCCGATCAGATATTTGTTCCCATGAATGACCATTTGAAACGGCCGTTCCTTAAATCTCCCCATAAAATGAATCAGTTCTTTTTCTGCCAGACTCATATATCGTGCTCCTTTCACCCATTATAAGGGAAAGGATTTCCAGTTTTTTACTGTTTCATACTCTTTTCTGCTGTCTCCTTACTCTGCGAGCAGTTCCTCCCATGCCGATACTTTAAACCCTGTCAGTACTCCGTTCTCCGCAATAAGCAGAGGACGTTTTACGAGCATACCGTCTGTGGCAAGAAGCTCCAGCTTCTCCTGTTCCGACATCTGTGGTAATTTTTCTTTCAGATTCATTGACTTATAGATGAGACCGCTCGTATTGAAAAACTTTTTAATCTCCAATCCACTCTTTTCATACCAGGCCGCAAGCTCTTCCGCATTCGGATTCTCTGTCTTTATATCCCTCATCTCATAAGAGATCTCATGTTCATCAAGCCATTTTTTTGCCTTCTGACAAGTACTGCATTTCGGATACCATAAAAACAACATCATATTTCCTCCTTCTAATCAAACGAATTCTTTACAGACTGCTTATTCCTTATCGTTTCCGCACTCATCCGCTGACTGCGTTCTCTGCCGTCTTCCGGTTCGTCCATCCGGATCGGACACTTGCCTTTGCCCCCGCATCCGTCGGTTACGACAAATGTAATCATTCCCTCAATGCAGACTTCTTCCGTCAGTGCATTCAGCGCTGTGACCGCAACTGTAAAACTGCTCCCGCCTGTCAGAACCACCCTCGCCAGAAAGCGTACGATCGTTCCCTTCTGCACCGGTCTGCGAAATGACATGTCGTGAAGATTTCTGCACACGATCCCTTCACACGTGCCACATTCACAGCCTGCCGCCACAAATGCCGCTTCCACAAACCACGCCGCCGCTCTGGCAGCAAACAGCGTGCCGTGGTGATTCAGATCTTCCTGCTTTACCAAATGAGATGTCTCATACTGTTTCATCTCTTTTTCTCCTTATGTTTGTATTTTCAGTCCTGATAATCCTGTCAGCGCCTGTGAGCTATATTGCCTGCGGAGATACTCCCATTAACAGACGGTATACCTGATTTACATCCGGAATATTTTCCAGAGCAAATCCATTCATATCCTGCTGCGCCGAACCATGATATGTCCACCAGTATCCATAAGCATTGCTGCGGACGTTGCCAAACATGATCGTACCGGAGCCGTCTCTGTTCACAGTCATGTGCATTTCCGGAGCACAGCTCCTGTTCAGAGAGCTGATCTTACCGCCCCGGGATATAAGCACTCTCCTGTCTGTAACCGCATAATAAGTAATACCGCGCATATACTGCTGCACGAAAAAACGTCCCGCAATCATATAAAGTCCTACGAGAACAAACGGAATGCCCCACAGGCAAAAGAAAACCGGCGCGCCTGACACCACCGCACTGACCTCCCAGAATATGGCAAAACCACCCCAAACAATGCTGAACGGTATCATAAAAATGTCCCTCTGAGAAAACACATGCCCTTTTACGGGCCTGCCTTTCCACACAAGATGTTCATCAAACAACAGACACCCTGTGAATTGTCCATATCCATCGTAATCATCCATACTTTTCCCCTCCAATGTCGTCCTGTTATTGGATCTTGTCCCAAAACAGGATCAATTACAACCTTATATATCAAGACAATATGCGATTTTCCACTGCCATGTCAAGCAGTTTTTGCCAAAACTATGGAAAAATTGTCTTGTCTGTGTTATACTTCCGGATGGTATCACCTAATAAATAAGAAGGAGTATTGTATTAACATGAAAAAGAGCCAGAACCTAAAACACAAAATTATTTTTTATGTTATGTCTGTATCTATCCTCTTGGCAGCGCTGATTACCATTACGATGGCCGTTGGTACCATCCACTCTGCCAACACAATCTTACTGGATAATATGCAGATCACTACAAGGATTGCTTCTCAAAGCATCAGTTCCAATCTTCATCTGCTCACGGAACGTATGTTCAATCTGTCTGCGGAATCTGTTTTTTCAGATCCTTCCGTTCCGGCAGAGCAAAAACAGGCCCGCATAGATGAAATCCAGACGCTGATCGAATTTGTGTGGATAGCCGCCTATGATCCGTCCGGTCAGAAATTATACGGAGATGATCTCGCACCGGCTTCCATCGCGGACACCAAATATTATTCTTATCTGACCCAGACACAAAGCACTGTTATCGGCGAACCATACGAGGAGGACGGTCTCCTTCAGCTCTGTGTAGGTACCACCCTGAAAAATGATGATCAGGTGACCGGTTATCTCATCGGAAGTTATAAATACGATCTTCTGCACGATGTTCTCAGCCTTCTGATCCTTGGCGACACCGGAAGCGCCTGCATTATCAACGAAGAAGGTATCATCATCGGCGACAGTTCCAAACAGAAGATCATCGAACAGCAAAATATTTACGATTTGTATACCTCAGATAAAAATGCAGAAATATTCGACAGGGCACGCGCCTTTCAGACCGGCTCCGCACTTACATATATGAAGCATGTCAATCACTATGTAGGCTATGCGCCGATTCCCGGTACAAACTGGTCTCTGCTCGTTAAAGTACCACAAAATGAATACATGAACGTTATGGTAGCTTCTATCGGGGTAACTGTCGTGATCTCTCTCCTGTTGCTGCTCACGGCTGCCGCTGTCATCACTCCTCTGGCCCGGAAGATTTCGGACTCTCTGTTGTCTGCGACAAAACGGCTCCAGTCTCTTGCCAATGGCAATCTGACAGATTCGGTCGTCCGCTCGGACAGCAGCGAAGAGACGCTCATCCTCACAGATGCACTTGATCAGATGATCACCAGTCTCAACCATTACAGAGAAGATATTCAACACTGTCTCTCTTCTCTGTCCGGTGGTGACTACACGATAACGGTCCCTGATAACTTTCAGGGCGATTTTGCGTCAATCCATGACTCTCTTGTCAACATTACCGAGTCTCTGAACAAGACAATGATGCGCATGAATCAGTCTTCCATGGAAGTAAACCAGAACTCTGTCAGTGTGTCAGACCATGCAAAGTCTTTATACGATGGCTCTCTGAATCAGGCAGCCCTGCTGACTCAATTAGAAAGCGGTATGTCCGGTATCATGGCTTCCATTGAAAAGAATAAAGACAATGTGCTTGAGATCGAGTCGTGTTCCGAAAACGCCAACGAGAAAACGCTGCTTGGCGACAGTTATATGCAAAAAATGCTGGATGCTATGAAACAGATCAGCGCCTCCATAGAAAAAATATCTCAGATCAGCCTGCTGATTGAAGATATTTCCAGTGAAACCAATCTGCTCTCCCTGAACGCCGCGATTGAAGCCGCTGCTGCCGGTGAGGCGGGGCGCGGTTTTGCAGTCGTTGCCGCTGAGATCGGGCATCTCTCTGCCCAGACTGCACAGGCTTTACAGCAGACAATGAGCATTACCCAGGATGCCGTACAGACGATCCGGCAGGCGCATGAGACTGCTGATCAGACCGCAAAGGCCTTCGAACAGATCAGACAGGTAGCGGAACAATTCCACAATATTTCATCCAAATTGTCCGATACGGTGGAGGACCAGACAGTCGCCGTCACAGCAATCAACTCCCAGCTTGTCTCCTTACAGGACATTGCCGATGCAAACAAAGGACTGGCAGAAGAGATGACCGATATAGCCGCCGACTCACTGTCACAGTCCGAAAGCCTGAAAGATTATGTCTCACAAGTGAAGATAAATGAAATGATATGATGAGGAGGACCATTCATGAAAAAAAGAATTTGTCTTGCACTGCTTTTCCTTATCGTTTTGTTAAACGGATGCAGTTTAAAATCAGAGATGAAAGACGGTTTCTATACCGCAGAGATGTCGGACTATTCTCACGGCTGGAAAGAATATCTGTGTATTTTTGTCAAGGACGATGCGATCGTCTACGCGGAGTTTAACGCCAAGGATCCGAGCGGTTATATCAAGGCGTGGGATAATGCCTACATGCACAATATGCTTGCCACAGGAAGTACATATCCCAACGACTACACGCGCAGATATGTGGCACAGCTGATCGAAACACAAAATCCGGATGAACTGGACGCCATCACCGGCGCCAGCCACTCCGGCAGCAACTTTGAAAAATTATCTGCTGCTGTCATCGAGCAGGCACGCAAAGGGGATTCTTCCATCGCCATCGTTCAAGCCGGAGATGAATAGCACTGCTGTCTGCTTACGGAAAAGAAATTGTAATTTCTTAATATCATAAAAAATGGGAAGGGTTTATGCCCTTCCCATTTGCTACCGGTATCTTCTTACTCTTTATTTCCCGCTCTGTGCCACCGCCTCCAGTACATAAATCCTTGAGTCAAAATCCATACCAGGCTCCACTCCTTCTCCGGTTTTCCCGGAAGCCCCGTCCGATGTGAGCAGGCCGATGTTCATCAGCTCATCCCCAAAGCAGAAAGAATCATCCCGCTGACTGTGATACAGACTGTCCGGATCAAGCCCCTGCAGACGGACCCGCGTATAAGCGCCGCAGATGCCATTTAAGACACGATACCAGCCGACAATCGCCAGACTCCGGTCTTCACTCACCGCCATCCATATCGTCTCATTACTCTCAAAGGGGCTCTGCAGCCGGTAAAATGTACCAAACTGCAGTACGCGGCGGTATTTCTTCATAAAGCAGATCTGCTCTTTTACCTGCGAGATCTCCTGTTCTGACAATTTGTTCAGATCGAGCTCGTACCCAAATGTGCCAAAATATGCTACATTCGCTCTCGTATGCAGCGGAGTCATGCGCAGAAGCTGATGATTCGGCGACGCCGAAACATGACTGCCCATACTGCTCAGCGGATAGCAGAGTGAAGTCCCGTACTGAATCTTCAGACGTTCCACTGCATCGGAATCATCACTTGTCCAGCACTGGGGTGCGTAATAAAGCATCCCCGGATCAAAACGGCCGCCGCCGCTCGCGCACGACTCAAAGAGTACCTGCGGAAATTCTTCCCGCAGCCGCTCATACAGATCGTATACGCCGAGTATATATCTGTGGAATACTTCTCCCTGCCGGTCTGCGGGCAGGGCCGCGCAGTAGCACTCCGTGATGCTTCTGTTCATATCCCACTTCACATAGGAAACTTTGGCCTCCCGCAATATTTTTGCCATCATCGCATGGATATGATCTACGACCTCTTTTCTGGAAAAATCCAGTACAAACTGATGTCTTCCATGCGACTGGTTCCTGTCGGGCGTAGCCAGAATCCAGTCCGGATGCGCCCGGTACAGATCCGAATCTTTATTTGTCATCTCCGGTTCAAACCAGAGACCGAATTTCATCCCCAGCGCTTCGATGCGCTCCGCGAGACCGGTGATCCCGCCGGGCAGTCTCTGCGGATTGGCCACCCAGTCACCCAGACCGGCCCGCTCTCCCGTCCGGCTTCCAAACCAGCCGTCATCGAGCACAAACAGCTCTACACCGCACTCTTTTGCTTTCGTGGCTATATCAATCAACTGCTCCTGTGTGAAATCAAAATAAGTCGCTTCCCAGTTATTGAGCAGGACAGGCCGTTCTCTGTCACGCCAAAATCCTCTCGCCAGCCGTCTCTGGTACAGCCTGTGAAAAGTCTGACTCATACCGTTCAGACCCTTGTCCGAATAGACGAGAACCGCCTCCGGCGTCTGAAACTGACCGCCGCATTCCAGCTTCCAGTCAAACCCATACGGATTGATGCCGGCCAGCAACCGTGTCGTATCATAGGTGTCCACCTGCGCCTGTATCAGAAAATTTCCACTGTATACCAGTGAGACGCCCAGCACCTCTCCCTGTCCCTCATCTGCATGCCTGCGCTTTAGCACAACAAAGGGATTCTGTTCGTGGGATGAATTGCCACGCAGACTGTCAACCGCCTGAAGCCCCTCTGTCAGAGGCCGGCTTATGATATGCCGCTCTCTCGCCCAGCAGCCGGAAAGCTGCAGCCATTCATAGTCATGATCGGGTAAATCCAGACACAGACTCATTGCCCGCGTCAGATGCACACTCTCACTGCCTTCATTGACAAAACGGACATTTCGGGCAATGATCCCACCCATCTCGAAAATACTGTAAGACAGTTCCGCACGGATTCCTGTGAGAGTATCTTTCAAGACGATACATAATGTGTCCGCCTCTTCGTCCTTCTCCGTATAGGTAGCGGGAAGTCCTTCCAGTTTTGGCTTACCCGCCGTGATAACATGGCTTTCATAGCGAAAATCCGAGATGCGGCTGCCATTATTTTGCAAGATTTCCGTCATCGAATGACGGTAATCCGTCGTTCCATAGACCGGAAATTCCTGCTTGATATGCTCTAGTGACAGCGGTTCTTCGTCCTCGGTAAGATACGAACACATCCCCCGCATCCCTTGTTCCAGCAGGTAAGAAAAATCTTCTTTGTCATGGACCCGTTTTCCGAAATATAACTGTCCGATATGTCCGTTGTCCAGCACGGTCATCAGATAACTGATGACATCGTTATACAGATGAAAGGTTTTACTGTTCTCATGATATACAATGCTCATCGCTTCCTATGCCTCTCCCATCTTTGCCAGCTTGGCCGCCTGATCGGCGGCAATGCAGGCGTCAATAATCTCCTGAATATCTCCGTTCATGATTTTATCCAGCTTATACAGTGTCAGATTGATCCGGTGATCCGTCACACGCCCCTGCGGGAAATTGTACGTACGTATCTTTTCGGAACGGTCTCCCGTGCCGATCTGGCTCCTTCTCGCCTCTGCCTCCGCATCATGCGCCTTCTGGCATTCCATGTCATACAACTTGGCCCGCAGAAGAGCAAACGCCTTGGCCTTATTTTGAAGCTGCGATTTCTCCGTCTGGCTGTACACGACAATGCCAGTCGGATAGTGCGTCAGACGCACCGCTGAGTCCGTCGTATTCACACACTGTCCGCCGTTACCGGACGCACGCATCACATCAATACGGATGTCTTTCTCATCGATCTGTACGTCCACTTCTTCCGCCTCCGGCATAACCGCCACCGTAATTGTGGAAGTGTGAATCCGGCCTCCGGACTCGGTCTCCGGTACACGCTGTACCCGGTGCACGCCGCTCTCATACTTCATCACAGAATAAGCGCCCGCTCCCGTAATCATAAAGGTCACACTCTTCATGCCGCCGATGCCGATCTCCTCCGCCTCTGCCGTCTCTACCTTCCATCGTCTGCCCTCTGCATAATGCACATACATACGGTAAATCTCCGCCGCAAACAGTGCCGCCTCATCTCCGCCTGCGCCCGCACGGATCTCTACGATCACGTTCTTATCATCATTGGGATCTTTTGGCAGCAGTAATATTTTCAGCTCCTGCTCCAGCTCCTCCACCCGCTTCTTACCGCCGACCAGCTCTTCCTTGAGCATCTCCCGCATCTCCGCATCACTTTCCTCCTCCAGCATGGCCAGACTGTCCTCAATGTCCTGCCGGCATTTCTTATATTCTTTATAAGCCTCTACGATCGGTGTCAGATCGCTCTGTTCTTTCATCAGCCTGCGGAAACGCTCCTGATTGTTCGCCACATCAGGCTCATTCAACTCGTTCATAATCTCTTCAAATCTGTTGATCAGATCTTCTAATTTATCAAACATCCTCTTCCCTCCGGCGCTTGCCTGTCATACTCCGGTCTCAGACCGGCCTATTCCAGAAACACGCATTTGACAACTCTATCCAGTCCGGCAAAGTCTCTGCGTACTTCTATCTCCCGATACCCTTCTTCGGCCAGAATGCCGCTCACGGCTTCCCCCTGATCATATCCGATCTCAAAAAACACGGAGGCGCCTCTGTACAAATAAGATTTTGCTTCCCTGCTGATCGTTCGGTAGAAATACAGCCCGTCCGCTTTTCCATCCAGCGCGGTATGAGGCTCATGCAGACGCACTTCCGCCATCAGGGACGGAATCACTGCGGATGGTATATAAGGCGGGTTGGAGACAAGCAGATCGAACCTGCGTCCCTGTTCCAGTCCCGCAAACAAATCGCTCCGCACGAATTCCGCGCCTTTCACGGAAAGCGCCGCCGCATTCCGGGCTGCAGTGTCCAGCGCCTGTTGCGAGACGTCGGCGCCGACACCACTGCAGTCATTGGAGTAATGCAGCAGACTGAGCAGGATACAGCCACTTCCGGTGCACATATCCAGAATATCCATGCCATCATGCAGCTCCTTCATAGCCTCCTCCACGAGCAGTTCCGTATCCTGCCGTGGAATAAGCACATGAGGGTTCACCTCAAACGTAAGCCCCATAAATTCCTGCACACCTGTAATATATTGCAGCGGAACATGCCGCTTTCTCTCTATGATCTGTTCTGCGTAACGCTTTTCCTGCCCGGGCCCGACTTCCCTCTCACCATGAACAAGCAGCGTGTTCCTGTCTGTATGGCATATATGCTCCAGCAACAGGCGGGCATCCAGCTCCGCCTCCGCAATATCCGCTTCACGCAGGCACTTCACACCATACTCATACAATTCCCGGTATTGCATCTATCTGCTTTCCTCAACATTGCTTTCCGTCCTTTGACCGCCTGCGTCTGCCATCTCTTCGTCACTGTCTGAGGCTGCCATCTCCTTACCGACGGCTGAAGAATCCATCTCATCCTCTTCCTCATCATCGCCCGCTCCGTCTGTCAGCCATGAATCGTCGACATCATATCCAAACGTTTCCTTCAGATAGGCTTTCCAGTCAAACACTGCTTCCACGGAAGCAATCGCCACCGCCACCATCGCTTCATCCGGCTCCTTCGTCGTCAGTTTTTGCAGCCACATGCCCGGCGCAGAGAGCATTCTCACAAAAATATTGTTGCTGTTTCCCGCCAGACGGATGATCTCATAGGAGATTCCCGCAATAACCGGAACCAGCGCAATGCGGACCGCTACCCGGTATACCGGATGCTCCACCCGGATAAAAAAGAACAGAACTACACTGACGAACATGACAAACAGCAAAAAGCTCGTTCCACAGCGCTTATGCTGCCTGGAACTGCGCATCACGTTGTGCACGGTCAGCGGACGTCCTTTTTCGATACAGTTAATACATTTGTGTTCCGCTCCGTGGTACTGGTATAATCGGTGAATGTCCTTCATCGCCGAGATGCCAACGACATACAACACAAAGATCACAATGCGGATCACACCCTCCAGAATCGCCAGAAGCGAGGCATTGCGCACATAACTGCCCATCAGGCTGGAGAGAAAAAAGGGCAATATCATAAAGACCGCCACCGCCAGCACGAGAGAGACAGCCATCGTAAGCCCCATCGCTATGTCCTCTGCCTTATCGCCAAATATCTTTTCAAACAAAGAAGGCTTATTGCCCTTCTGTTTCTCTTCCCCGTCCTCATAAAAAGAAGCCGAAAATGTCAGTGTACGCATACCAAGTATCATCGAATCAAGAAACTGAAAGATACCACGCACAAAGGGAATCTTTTTCAGCACGCTGCCATGCAGCACCCCGTGAAACTCTTCTGTCTCGACAACGATCTCCCCGTCCGGTTTCCTGACCGCCACCGCATAGGCGTCTTTGTTTTTCATCATAACGCCTTCCAGCACCGCCTGTCCGCCGATACCACAGGAACGATTGCATTTCTTCCTCATTGTAAAACCTCCGGATCTATACATTCCATCATCTATGTACCTCGACCTGTGAAATGTATAAAAGTGTAAAAATAAGGTTGAGATCATAAACCTCAACCTTTTCTGTACTGCTATTTGCTTTCAACGCCATATTTCTTATTGAACTTATCAATTCGTCCGGCAACCCTTGCAGACTTCTGCTGACCTGTGTAGAATGAATGGCACTTGGAACAAACTTCTACGTGGATTTCAGGCTTCGTGGACCCTGTCACAAATGTATTTCCACAGTTGCACGTCACCGTTGCCTGATAATATGTGGGATGGATTCCTTCTTTCATCGTTTTCACCTCTCTATTGTAATAAAATGATCTTCATGTTTACACTTTTATGTCTGTAATACTCCTACAAACAGCTTAATCATTGTATCACAGCTTGTTCTTTCTTGCAAGTATTTTTAGAAGAATTTAATTTTCTTTACCATACCTACAAATTCTGTATTATTCCTTGTTCTGGAGAACATATCAAGAATCTTATCTACTGCCTCCTCCGGCTTCATCGTGTTCAGTGCCTTACGCATAATGTTGATCGCCTCCAGCTCTTCCTGACTGAGCAGCAGGTCTTCCCGCCTCGTACCGGACTTTGGTATGTCAATGGCCGGGAACACACGGCGCTCCGACAGTTTTCGGTCAAGCACCATCTCCATGTTGCCGGTTCCCTTAAATTCCTCGTATATCACGTCGTCCATCTTACTCCCGGTTTCCACAAGCGCCGTGGCAAGGATCGTCAGACTGCCTCCTTCCCGCATATTTCTCGCCGCTCCGAAAAAGCGTTTCGGCATATGAAGGGCCGCCGGGTCCAGACCGCCTGATAATGTCCTGCCGCTCGGCGGTACGACAAGGTTGTATGCCCTTGTAAGTCTCGTAATGCTGTCCAGCAGAATCGTCACATCACGTCCGTGCTCCACGAGTCGTTTTGCCCGCTCAATGACCATCTCCGACACTCTTTTATGATGTTCCGGAAGCTCGTCAAATGTGGAATAAATCACCTCCACATTCGGTCCTTCAATCACTTCCCGTATATCTGTCACTTCCTCAGGGCGCTCATCAATCAAAAGAATGATCAGGTGCATCTCCGGATTATTTTTCTTGATCGACTTCGCTACTTCTTTTAAAAGTGTCGTCTTACCCGCTTTTGGAGGAGATACGATCATGCCTCTCTGTCCCTTGCCTACCGGGCTCATCAGGTCCATAATGCGCATCGCCACACTCGCGCCCGGCGTCTCCATACGCAGCCGTTTATCCGGGAAAATGGGCGTCATATCCTCAAAATTGCGACGGCGCGCCGCTGCATCCGGCATATATCCGTTGATCCTTTTCACAAACAGCAGTGCGCTGAACTTTTCCGCCTGCGTCTTCACTCTCGTATTGCCTTCCACGATGTCGCCTGTCTTCAGCCCGAAACGGCGGATCTGACTGGGCGCCACATACACATCGTTCTCTCCCGGCAGATAATTTTCACAGCGGATAAACCCATATCCGTCCGGCATCACTTCCAGAATACCGTTGGCCAGCTCTCCGCTGTCAAGCTCAGCCAGCGCTTTCTCATTCTCCGCCTTGTCTCTCTCACTGCGCTCCGGCCTCTCGCTTCTGTCCGCCCGATCCGGACGCTGTATCCGCTCAATCCGCTCCACTCTCGCACTTCCCTCTGACCGCTCGCTCCGTTCCGCTCTCACGCTTCCCTCCGGCCGCTCGGGCCGCTCGCTCCTCTCTGCTCCCGCACTTCCCCCGGCCTCCTCCACACTGTCATTCCTTTCGGAAGTCCCTGTGTCACTGTCTGCCGGACCGGCCTGCCCTGCTCTGGCATCCATCTCCAGCATCGCCTCCACAACCTGAGCCTTTTTCATCGTGGAAGTGCCTCTGATCCCCCTCGACTTTGCGATCGCTTTCAGATCCGCCAAAGCCAGCGACTCATACTTTTCTCTCATACTATATTATCCTCCCTGTTTTTTATCAAGTATTTATTTTTCTCTGCTGTTTAATGGGATTAATGTACGAAATGTACAGGAACTATCCGAAAACATGTCAATTCAATTTTGCTTAATAAGAAAACCTAGCTATATTATACATAACTTTTCCCGGAATGCAAACATATTTTGCAAAAACAATAAAAATAGGGAAAAAATAACCTCTACTGTATAACAACCCCCATAATATTCGAAAACCTTAAAACCGTCCAATGACAAACAGGGATAAGTACGCTATAATAAGAACAACGTTGCTGACAAGAAGCAATGGATTATTGACGAAGAAGCCGCCGTTGTGGTGAAACGTTTTTGATTTATGTATTACCTGTAAAATCTGTCATTACAATAAGTAAAAGGAAAAGAGGAACTCTGATGACAACAAATGAAAAAGCACTGGAACTCCATAGACAATGGAACGGGAAGCTGGAGACCGTATCCAAATCACCCATTAATTCCCGGGAAGCGCTGGCTCTTGCCTATACACCCGGTGTGGCAGAGCCATGTAAAGTGATCGCCGCAGACCGCGAGGCCGCTTATCAATATACAATCAAGGCCAATACCGTGGCCGTCGTCTCAGACGGAAGCGCTGTGCTGGGCCTTGGCAATATCGGTCCCTATGCCGCTATGCCCGTTATGGAAGGAAAAGCCGTTCTCTTTAAGGAATTCGGCGGCGTCAATGCCGTGCCGATCTGCCTGAACACACAGGACACGGAAGAAATCATCCGCACAGTCGTCAATATCGCTCCCGCGTTCGGCGGTATCAATCTCGAAGACATCAGTGCACCCCGCTGCTTTGAGATCGAAGAACGTCTGAAAGAGCTCCTGGATATTCCCGTCTTTCACGACGACCAGCATGGTACGGCTATCGTCGTACTGGCCGGTATTATCAATTCTCTGAAAGTTGTAAATAAGAAAAAAGAGGACTGTAAAGTCGTTGTAAATGGCGCCGGAAGTGCCGGTATCGCCATCACAAAGCTGCTGCTGACCTATGGCTTCCGTAACATCCTCTTATGCGATAAATGCGGAATTATCTCCAGGCAGAGCAGCGGCCTCAATTACATGCAGGAAAGAATGGCCGGACTCACCAATCCAGGCCAGGAAACCGGACTTCTGGCAGATGCCATGCGCGGAGCCGATATTTTTGTCGGTGTATCTGCCCCGGGCATCGTCACGCAGGAAATGGTCGCCTCAATGGCTCGGGATTCCATTCTCTTCGCCATGGCAAACCCTGTCCCGGAGATCATGCCTGATCTGGCAAAAGCTGCCGGCGCAAGAATTATCGGCACCGGACGGTCCGATTTCCCCAATCAGGTCAACAATGTCGTAGCCTTTCCGGGTATCTTTAAAGGTGCGCTCGAAGGAAGGGCCGCACAGATTACGGAAAAAATGAAACTGGCTGCCGCTCATGCAATCGCCGGCCTTGTGCCCGACCACGAATTAAGCGATACGAACATTCTGCCGGAGGCCTTTCTCCCACAACTGGCCGAGGCCGTGGCACAGGCTGTGCGGGATCATATCGAACAAGCGCCAGTATGAATGACAAACCCTGGCCCGCATTCTGGCTCGATAAGCCGTATTACTCTTTCAATGCCTATTGCAGACACGTATTTCACGAAAAATTATACAAGATCGCCATCGACGCCGGTATGACCTGTCCCAACCGGGACGGCACGCTCGGCAGCCGGGGCTGTATCTTTTGCAGCGCGGGCGGCAGCGGCGATTTTGCCGTCCGCTCCTGTCTGACTGAACCGCAAGCCCCAGAGGTACAGGCGGCTTCCATAGTGCGGACGCTTCCAATCAGTGAACAAATCCGTCAGGGGCTCTCCCTCTTTCGCGGAAAGCAGACAGGCAGCCGGTTTATCGCCTACTATCAGGCTTATACCAACACCTATGCCCCTGTCAGCCGCCTGCGGACACTCTATGCGCAGGCATTGGACGCTCCTGAGATCGCAGGCATTTCCATTGCCACCCGGCCGGACTGTCTGGGCCCGGATGTAATGGCACTGCTGACAGAACTGCAAACAGCGTATCCCGGCAAGTTTATCTGGGTCGAGCTTGGATTGCAGACAATTCATGAGCAGACCGCCGTCTATATCCGCAGAGGCTATCCGCTTTCCTGCTTTACACGGGCAGCAGAGACTCTGGCTAAAGCCGATATCCCATATATTGTCCACATTATTCTAGGTCTGCCGGGAGAGACGGACCGGCACATCTACGAGACGATCCGATTTCTGAATCAACTGCCTCTGGCCGGCATCAAACTGCAGCTCCTGCACGTCCTGCAAAATACGGATCTGGCCGCCGACTATGCGCAGGGAATCTTCCGTACGCTGGAACTTACTGATTATGTCGATCTGATCATCGGCTGTCTGGAACGGCTGCGGCCGGACATTGTCGTTCACCGCATCACGGGTGACGGGCCTAAGAATCTGCTGATCGCTCCCAAATGGAGCGCAGACAAAAGAAATGTATGTAATACCATTCACCGGGAACTGTGTCTTCGAAACACATGGCAGGGAAAGGAGTTATGATTATGACACAGGAAGCACTGACTCTCTATAAACTGATCGTTCTCTATATGCTGAATCGGGTCTCGTTCCCGCTGACAAAGGCACAGGTATATGATTTCATCCTTGGAAAGGAATATACCGACTTCCTGACACTCCAGCAGGCAATCTCCGAGCTGGAGGATGCCGGGCTGCTCTCCGCAAAATCGATGGGAAACCGGACGAATCTGCTGATCACTGCCGAGGGAAAGCAGACACTTACCTATTTTGGCAGCCGGGTCAGCGGCGCTATCAAAGAAGACATCGACGGTTATCTGCGCGAACATGAACTGGAACTGCGCAATGAGACGTCGGTGCAGGCAACTTATTACAAATCCACATCCGGCGAATACGAAGCGGAACTGACTGCCAAAGATAAGGGAGTCCCCCTCGTCACCCTCCGCCTTTCCGTCCCCGTTGAAGAAATGGCCGCCGCCATCTGTGACAACTGGCAGAAGAAAAGTCTGGAAATCTATCAATACCTCACACAGGAGCTGTTCTGATCGGCAGGAACCCCCTCCGGTCCGTTCACTCCGTCTCCTGCCCGGCCTCCGTGCGTATTCTGCGCATATGCTCTCTGATCTTCACCTCGTAGCCGTTGCCTGACGGGCGATAAAATTCTTTCCCGCTCAGTTCATAGGGAAGGTACTGCTGTCTGACATAATGGTTCGGATAGTCGTGCGCATAAAGGTAGCCTGTCCCCCGTCCCAGCTTTGCACTGCCTTTGTAATGGGCGTCCTGCAGATGCGGCGGTACCGGCAAATTACCGGTTGCTCTGACCGTATCCATGGCAGCGGAGATGGCGTTGACTGCGGCATTGCTTTTCGGCGCGGTTGCCACATAGGATACTGCCTGGGAAAGGATAATCTGCGCCTCCGGCATACCGACCCGCTCCACCGCCAGAGAGGCACTGACCGCTACGGTCAACGCATTGGGGTCCGCATTGCCCACATCCTCCGCCGCGCAGATCATAATCCGTCTGGCAATGAAAGTCACACTCTCCCCGGCATAGAGCATCTTCGCCAGATAGTAGACAGCGGCATCCGGATCAGAACCTCTCATACTCTTGATAAAGGCCGAGATCGTGTCATAATGGTTATCGCCTGTCTTGTCATATCTGACGACACGCTTCTGGATGCACTCTGACGCTGTATTTAAGTCGATGTGAATTATACCGTCCTCCGCCCGCTGCGTTGTCATAATGCCCAGTTCGATCGCATTCAGCGCCGTTCTGGCGTCTCCGCCCGCCGCATCCGCGAGAAAGGCAAGCGCCTCCTCGTCAATTTCCGCATCGTATGCGCCCATCCCCTTATCTTTGTCATAGACCGCCCGCATGAGCAGTTCCCGGATGTCTTCCCGTTCCAGCGGCTTCAGTTCGAAAATAATGGACCGTGAAATGAGAGCCCCGTTTACCTCAAAGTAAGGATTTTCGGTCGTGGCGCCGATCAGTGCCACTGTTCCGTCTTCCACGAACGGAAGCAGGTAGTCCTGCTGCCCTTTATTGAACCGATGGATCTCGTCGATGAACAGAACCGTCTTCTTCCCATACATACCCATGGCGTCCTTCGCCTGAGAGACGACTTCTTCCATATCCTTTTTGCCCGCTGCCGTCGCATTGAGCTGCGTGAACTGCGCGCTCGTCGTATTGGCAATCACCTTCGCCAGCGTCGTCTTCCCGGTTCCCGGCGGCCCGTAAAAGATCACGGAACTGAGCTTATCCGCCTTGATCGCCCGGTAAAGCAGCTTATCCTCACCGATGATATGCTTTTGCCCGACGACCTCTTCCAGTGTCGACGGCCGCATTCTCGCCGCCAGAGGCGCTTCCTTTTCCATATTGTTGCTTCGCATATACTCAAATAAATCCATCGTTCTTCACTGTCCTTTTCCGCTCATGCCATCCGGATTCGCGTCTCCCGCGCTCCTTCTCCATCCCGGTTTTGCTCCCTGTGGCTCTCTCCCGTCCCGCTTTTCTCACTTTCTACCCTTTGCGTTCCCCGCTCTGCCGCACCTTCTCGTCCAGCCGGACGTCAAGTTCACTGTTAAAGTGCAGGATCGCCTGCGGATCGCTGTCTGTAAGCTGTTCAAAAAACCGCTCATAACTTTTCGGCGTCAGAAATGTCATCTTATACGTACCTTCCTCCCCTGCCTCTCGCCCGTGCTCATTCAATAATCGGAAGTGTTTTTGCGCCGCCCGGTATTTGCCGATATTTTCCGGGTCAGGATTGCTGAGCTGCCCGTCATCCTTGATCTCCACGACAACGATGACATCTTTCTTCCTGATAAAAAAGTCGGGATTGAACGTTCCGCTTTGCTGGTGCGTGCCCTTGCGCCACGTGTATTCAAACTCATAAAAACCGGTATCATTCGATTTGACAAAGGCGTCGATCTGCCGGGCCGTCTGCGGATCTGTCAGTCTCTTGACAAATTTTCGCTCCGGTTCTCCGGTCGTGACGATACCAAGCTGCGGCGTCTTAAAGCAATAACTGTTCTCGACCTTCTGGTGCGAATAGCCATTCATCGTATCCTCGATCTCAGACAAAGACGCCCGCGACACATCGTCGAGGCTGCTTTTTTCCAGATGATCCGCGTAAAAAAGAGCCTTATTGCGTCTGAGCAGCGACAGTTCCGTCGTCACGTCCCGCAGCGCGGTCGTGGAAATATACGCATAATCATCGGGCGAGGACGTGTAGCTCACAGACTTCGTATAATCCCGAAAAAGCACATTCATGGCGTTGATAAACGTTTGTTTCAGCTTCTTTGTGATCACTTTATTACTGCTCTCAGTGAGTGAACGCTCGATCATCGCTTCCAGTTTCTCCACAGGCCACAGACTTTCATAATAGTCCTTCTTCTCCTCTGTCGGCAGGTCGGAAAACTTATCGAACATCTCCTGCGCCATCTGTGAAACACTGTAACTGTCTTTCGTATAAGACAAGGTGCGGTTCCTCGCCCGGTTCGTGCTGACTGCGAGCAGCTCCGTCTCCACCTTTCCCTGCTCGGAATCAGTCGGTAGCCGCACATAACCAAGCTCCAGAAAGGCCATCGGTTCCTGATTTTTCTTTTCGGAATTGGCCGTCTCCTCGGTCTTATATGAGACATTACGGATCTGGAAATGATAGACAGAATCTTGAGCAATCCCCGTGGTGATTGTCTTCTTAAAATCAAGCAGTTCGTCCACAAGCGTCTTCACCTTCGGCGCCCAGCTCTCGTGGTTGAACACAATCACTTTCGGCACGCCCCACTCGCTCTGCCACCCAACCGGACGACGCAGTCCCCGTCCGAGCACCTGTGCGATCAGCAGTTTGGAATTAAACGCCCGCTCCTCATCGGGAACAATCTGGAAGACCCGCTTGACGTCCCAGCCTTCCGTGAGCATGGAGACGCTGAAAATGTACTCCACTACATTGTCTGGCTTGTCCACGTCCTTCAACCGCAGACGGTCCACCGCCGCACTGTTACCGCTGTGCACACAGAGCACGAGCCTTCCGGCCTCTTCCTCCGTCAGGTTCCGGTGCTTTTTCAGAAAGGCCCTGAACTTTTTCGCCTGCCCGTCAGCCTTTCTCTTTTCTCCGGTGACTATGATCGTCACCGGTCTGATCCCGGCTGTGCGTGCCAACTGCTCTGCGATCTTTTCATGGGAATCGACAATGACTTTCCATCTGTCATCCTTGTCCTTTGGCATGTCCTCTTTATCGACGTATTCGATGTCTTTGACAAACCCCTGCTCGATAGCCTCCCGCAGGCTGTAGCGGTAGATCACGTCAGACAAATATTCATTGGCCGCACCGCTTTTCGTCTTTGCCCTGCACTTATAGGCGGTGCCCGTAAAACCGATCACGTAGCGAAAGTGAATATCATGACCGCCTTCATCCTCAATAAAATATTTCCACTGGTTATTCTCCGTATAAAACACATGGTGCACTTCATCATTTAAGACGAGCGTCCGCTCTCCTCTGCCGGATAAGCTGTCAACGATCGAATTGCGATTCTCCTGACTCTTATATACGGCATCCCGGTTTTCAATCACAATGGTATTTTCAACAATCGAATGAGCGCCGTTGATTATTGAAGGCGGAATATAGTCCTCACCGAGCGCGGCATTCAGATGTTCGTCCTGCGCCAGATCGCTGAACTTCTGCGTCAGCTCACGCTCAATCGTCACACTCGGCGTGAGCACAAGCACCCGGTCCACCTTGCCTTCCGCCAGCATACAGACCGCCAGCGCATACATCACATAACTTTTCCCGGTGCCCGTCGCCAGATCGATCGTTCCCGACAATCTGTCCGGCAGTCCGATGTCCTCGAGAAAGGCGCTGAGGTTCCCGTAAAAGCGTTCCCGGATCACTTCATTGGCAGCAAAATTTTCCCGCGCCAGATCCTCCATACATGAATATACACCGCTGTTCAAATAACGCAGCGCCGTCTCCGCCGCCTCCTTCTGATAAACCCGGTCCCGGAATAAAAGGTCAAAAAAGGCCGCATATTTCCCCTCATCCCACACATTGGGATCTACATTCTTGCTGACTTCCAGCACCAGATCGCTCTCCCGGTATTCCATCTCAGCCTCCGTATATTGTTCTGTACTCGTTTCCGAACTTATCGATAAAGATCAGCATTGCCTGCCCGGCGACACGTTTCGTCGGAAAATCGATACTGTTTTCTTTAAAGTGATCCCGATAATAGACATGATCCACCGAGAACACTTTGCCATCATAGGAAAAATCAACAAGCAGCATGGAGAACGCTTCGATCCCCATGTACTCGTATTTCCCCCGGATTCTCGCCTGCGCACTGAAGGAATCGATCGTCAGTCGTCCGTCCGCCACCGTAAAAGCCACCCTTGGAGGACGGATGAAATCGAATCCCACCGCATCCACCGCATCGTTGACCGAATCCGTGTCGGACGCCTGAATCTGGGCGCTGAAGCTGTCTGTGAACCGCTCGGTCATTGAATTGGGGATGCGCAGGAAATAAAAGGTCACGTCCCAGTCACCGTCGCCGTCCAGTTCATCGCTGGCAAAGGCAAATTTCCCCCGCGGTGCGATCACATAGAGCTCTCTACCGGCGCTGGCTCCGAGTCTTCGGTACAGCTGTCCGATCGTCTCCTCCGTGATCAGCCCGCCAAGCCGCTCCAGTTCCTGCGGCGTATACACTTTGACAGGGGCACCGTCTCTGTGCCCGTCGAAGCGGATTCCTCTCACCGTCTTCTCCAGCGGTTCCACGTCCCACAGCGACATGGCGAACTGCTTCCACTGCCCTTCGTCAAAATCATTCAGCCTCGTATTGTCGTACAGGCCCGCATTGTATACGACAAAGCCCCTGTGGCCGCCAATGCCGAGGATCCGCTTCTGTATCATATAAACGGACAGCTTGCCAATATCCACGGTGATCCATCTGCGTCCCATCTTCTCAGCCACCGCCGCCGTCGTGCCCGAACCGCCAAAGCAGTCCAGCACGATATCCCCTTCTACTGAGGAGGAAGCGATCACTCTGCGCAGCAATTCTTCCGGTTTCTGTGTTGGATAACCGGTCTTTTCCTTCGCCATCGGATTGACTGACTGAATATCCCAGACCGTCTCATCCTCTTCCGGTTCAATGCCCCAGACAGAGTCTACCAGCTTACCGTCAACCCGCAGCAACACATCCTCGCTCCCGGGCTGCCTGCCGTGCTCTTTGACAAACCGTTTGACATAACCGTCAAATTTCGAATCTTCGGACGGGTAGTCGCCTCCCGTGATCTCATTGTTGTCGTTAAAATAGCTCATCCACCGCTTAAAGTTGGCATCATTCTCCGGATTGCCATCTCTTTGGGGAAAGAAAACCCGCGCATCAATCGTCCTCCCATATACGAGCAGCGTATCGTGCTTGCGCGGAAATTTATTTTTTGTCTGCCCGACATAAGTTCCATAATGCCAGATAATCTCATTGCGAAAGTTCCCCTCACCGAACACCTCGTCCATCAACACTTTGATGTAATGCGCCTTGTGCCAATCCAGATGAACGAAAATACTGCCGTCTGAAGACAGCACTTCCCGCAGCAGCACAAGCCGTCTGCGCAGCCATTCCAGAAACTGTGCGCCCTTGATCTTATCGGCATAAGCCTTCTCGTTATTGGTAAAGTCCTGCTTCGAGGCAAAGGGCGGGTCGATATAGACAAGTCTGACGCCATCCGTACCGTCGGCATTTTTCAGCTCCCCGGACCGTTTCATCTCGACCAGCCGTTTGAGCACCTGCAGGTTGTCTCCGAAGATCAGCTTGTTCAGCCAGCCATCCGCACCCGCATCGCCAAATTTCCGGTCCTCCTGCAGCGGCGCCGCATACGTCTGACTGATAATCTGTTCTCTCGTCTCCTTGCCGTAATAAGTCAGCTCATATTCCCGGCGCTGCGGCGGGAAGAAGACTCTCGCATACTCCGTGGAAATCTCCTGTCCGTTCTCTACCTCACTGCGGGCCATTTCGAGCAGCCGGAGCAGCTGCTTCTTTCTCTCATCAGTCATCGTTCCTACCTACCTCTGTGTCTTATCATCCACACCCTGTGTCCTGTATTTCGCATCTATCTTAATTTACCATATCCGGCCCGAATTCTCCACCGAAAGTTTCAGGTTCGATAAATGACAGCAAGTATAGAAACGCCTTGCACTGCCGCATGTCGGATGCTATGATATTCATACGACAGAATTCTGCCTGAATGGAAGCCCATGCGGGCGTTTTCGAAATGCAATCAACTGTGCGATTTCATATCCAATTCGTCGGATTTCAGCAAAGGCGTTTCTTTTCTGCAAAAGCTGAGAAAGACATTTGACCGCCATGGAGATGAGACTGAAAAAGCATGGACGCTTCTGCGGAACATGTTTTTCGCGGTAACAGGCTCATCGAAATGCCCGGCGTGTCTGACTTTCTCAGCTTTTGCAGAAAAGAAACGGTTCCTGCTCAAATATATGAATTGGATATAAAAATTCAGGCATGAAGTAATTTCGCAAACGCCTGATAATCCCATGCAGTATGAGGAGGCCTTTTATGAAATACGATTTTGATGAGATCATCAACAGAAACAATACCAATTCCGAGAATGTGGACGGCTGGCGTTCCTATCTCTTCCCACTCACGCCGGAGAGAGAATTTCCCTATGCGGATGACGATTTTGTGCGAATGTGGGTCGCCGACATGGAGTTTGCCGTAGCGCCGCAGATCCGCCAGGCGATCATCGACCGCCTGAATCGGAAGATTCTCGGCTATACCATGGTATCGGACAATGGCTACTACGAGGCTGTACGCAAATGGTGTCAGGACAGGTACGACTGGCATTTCCCCAAAGAAGAGCTGGTGTTTTCTCCGGGCGTCGTTCCCGCGCTCTATCAGCTCATAGAAGATCTGGTCGGTCCCGGTGAAAAAGTGATGGCCTTCACCCCTTCCTACGGCGCCTTCCTCTGTGCCTGTGAATATAATAGCCGGGAACTGGTGCCACTTCCGTTGCAGACAGACGGGCGCCGATTTTCCATCGACTTTGACGATCTGGAGGAAAAGGCATCCGACTCCGCGGTAAAACTCCTTCTGCTATGCAATCCGCACAATCCGACCGGACGCATCTGGACGGAGGAAGAGCTGACTCGGATTGCCGACATCGTCAAAAAACATGAGCTATGGATCGTGTCCGACGAAATCCACTGTGATCTCGTCCGCTGCGGCCTGCATCATACACCAATGGGAAAGATTATGCCGGACTATCGTCGACTGGTCACCTGCATGTCCGCGAGCAAAACCTTTAATCTGGCGGGAATGCTCTTCTCCAATATCATCATCCGCGACTCTGGGGAGCGAGCCAGATTTACCGCCCGTGACAAGAACATCGGCGCTGTCAACCCGCTCTCCGTTGCCGCACACAAAGCCGCATATGAGCAGGCCGGAGAATGGCTGGAACAACTCAAGGCATACGTGGACGGAAATTTCGCGTATGTGAATGACTTTCTCAGAGATAACATTCCGCAGGCCGGTTTTTGTATCCCGGAAGCCACCTATTTTGCGTGGATCGATACAAGCCGCATCCTGCCCGGCGTCGACGACCTGACGCTGTTTTTCGCCGATCATGCAGGCGTGCTCCTGGAAAGCGGCAATGGTCTGTTTGTCGGCAACTCCCGGGGATATGTCAGGCTGAATCTCGCCATGCCGCGTGCCATGATCGAAAAAGGGCTGACACGGATCCTGGAAGCCATCCGAAAACCGGACAGGCAATAACTCCTGCTCCGCTTTCCTTTCCTCCGCCGTATATTCTGCCAGTCAGACCGGAGGCAGACAGTCGCTCTGTCTCTGGCTGATCTTCCTGATCAGATCCTCCACCCTCATACTCTCCGACGAATCTTTTCCCTCCCGCCCGTCTCTGCAGCGCACGGAGATCGTCCCTTCCTGCTCCTCCTTTTCCCCCACGATCACAAGATACGGCACCTTCTCCAGCCTGGATTCCCGGATCTTATAGCCCAGCTTTTCACTGCGAAGGTCAGTCTCACAGCGGATGCCCGCCCGTTTCATCGTTTCGCAGACTTCTCCTGCATATCGTTCGCTCTTTTCCGAGACCGAGAGTACCTTTGCCTGGACCGGTGCCAGCCATACCGGAAATTTCCCTGCATAATGCTCAATCAGAATCCCGATGAACCGCTCGATCGAGCCATAGATGACCCGGTGGATCATGATCGGACGATGTCTCTTCCCGTCGGCACCCGTATATTCCGCCCCGAACCTGAGCGGAAGCTGAAAATCAAGCTGTATCGTACCGCACTGCCATGTCCTGCCAAGAGAATCTTTCAGATGAAAATCGATCTTCGGCCCGTAAAAGGCTCCGTCTCCTTCATTGATCTGGTAGGACAAGTCCAGATCTTCCAACGCCTCCCGCAACCCCTGTGTCGCCAGCTCCCAGTCCTCATCGCTCCCCATGCTGTCCTCCGGTCTTGTCGAAAGTTCCACATAATAGGGAAACCCAAATCTGGTATATACTTCATCGATCATTCTCACAACGCCTTTGATCTCGTCCCGGATCTGCTCTTCCGTCATAAAAATATGAGCGTCGTCCTGTGTAAAGCAGCGTACCCGCATAAGTCCGTGCATCTGTCCGGACTTTTCATGTCTGTGCACAATCCCCAGTTCTCCCAGCCGCAGCGGCAGTTCCTTATAAGAATGCGGCGTCATCTGATAGACAAGCATCCCGCCCGGACAGTTCATCGGCTTGACCGCAAATTCATTTCCCTCAATCACTGTCGTGTACATATTATCCCGGTAATGATCCCAGTGCCCCGATGTCTCCCACAGACCGCGATCCAGCATAATCGGCGTGGAAATCTCCTGATACCCTTCCCGCTCATGCAGCGCTCTCCAATAGCCGATCAGAATATTTTTGAGAATCATTCCTTTTGGAAGGAAAAAGGGAAACCCCGGTCCCTCTTCCATAAAAGCAAACAGCCCCAATTCCCGTCCCAGCTTCCTGTGATCCCTGCGCTTTGCCTCCTCCAGCATTTCCAGATGCTGTGACAGCTCCGCCTCATTCGGGAACGAAACACCGTAAATTCTTGTGAGCATTCTGTTGTTTTCATCGCCCCGCCAATAGGCTCCGGCAATGCCTGTCAGCTTCAGCGCCCCAACTACACACGTATTCGTCACATGAGGGCCTGCGCAGAATTCCCCGTAATTACCCTGCTCATAAAACGTAATCCGTTCCCCGTCGGCAAGCTGTCTGATCATCTCCAGCTTATACTCTTCCCCACGTTCTCCCATAATCCGGGCCGCTTCTTCTCTTGCCACTTCGTACGTCCGCAGCGGAAGCGCTTCCTTTACAATCCGTCTCATCTCTTCCTCCACTCCGGCGAGATGTCCTTCCTGAAAAGGAAATGAAAACTCAAAATCATAATAAAATCCACCGTCCACTGCCGGTCCAATCGCACATTTCACATCCGGATAGAGCCGCTTTACCGCCTGCGCCAGAATATGGGCCGACGTGTGCCAGAAAGCCGCTCTCCCCAGCTTCTCATCAAAACCATATTCTCTTACCTGTCCGTCGTTTGTCAGCACTTTCATGTCATTTACCCCTTTCTATGGAAATTTTTAAAACAATCATGCAGATGGCCCCCTGCTCGCCGCAGTGCGATAATTACTTTTTTACCATATGGGAAATTCGGAGAACTTTCCTATATGGTAAAAAACACCCTCAAAGATACAGTTCCTGTATCTTTAAGGGTGCAAGTTGCACGGTTCCACCTTAACTTTTCACTTCGGATTCCAGCAAATCCTGTCCTTTAACGCAGGCATACGACAACACTTACCGGACAAAAATGTCTTTCGGCGCTGCAGCTTGGGAATGGTTTTCACAGCCTTCCCGCATAAACGGCTTCCACCAAATGCCGCTCTCTCTGGATGGTTCCGGACTGCTACTCGTTTCCGTCATCGCTTTTAATTTCTGTTCACTTTAGCACTTCGTGAGAAGATTGTCAAGAGGCAACAATATTGTGCGTCGTAAAAAGATTCATGACAGACTGGTGTCCTGTTTGCCATGATAAGATAAAAACAGAAATAGAGGTTTCTTACAGAAGGGAGGTATTATTATGATCGAGTCAAGATGTGGATTACTTTGCAGCCAATGTGCTTTTCGGGAACAGATGAACTGTCCTGGCTGCGTACATATGGACAAGCCATTCTGGGGCGAGAGCTGCCCCGTGAAATCATGCTCGGAGAACAGCAGACAGGTACACTGCGGAACTTGTGAAAGTTTCCCCTGCGCACTGCTCCACCAGTTCGCCTATGATATGGAACAGAGCGACAACGGACAGCGTATTGAACAATGCAAGACCTGGCGCGACTGTCCCTGATCAAATCTGGCACCTGTAAATTCTTACTTACAGAATTAAACCAATGCAATCCGGAAACGGTATGGCCTGGGCGATACCGTTTCCTTTTCCTGTCTCTTCCCCTCTTAATTCCCAGGCAAAGCACCCGGCCTGCTGCCCGCGGGAAGAAACATCCGCCGCATATCCACTTTTTCCAGCGTCAACAGCTTTACCTTTTTATCGAGTCCTCCGCCATACCCGGTGAGGCTCCCGTTCGTGCCCACAACTCTGTGGCAGGGAATGATAATCGATATTTCGTTATGTCCCACTGCTCCGCCTACCGCCTGTGCGGACATACGGGGCAATCCTCTCTGCTGCGCGATCTGTCTGGCGATCTCTCCGTATGTCGTTGTCCCACCATACGGTATCTTTCGCAGGATCTCCCAGACTGCAAGGCGGAAAGGCGTGCCGGTCAAATGGACAGGCGGCATAAAATCCGGCTCCTGACCCGAAAAATAAATAGTCAGCCAACGTTTCGTCTGTTCAAAGACAGGCAGTTCCTTTTCTTCATATTGCAAAGCAAGATGCTTTCCCTCATACGTTTTCCCATCAAGCCACAGACCGGTCAAACCGATCTCATCGGCGGCAAGAAGAATATCTCCAAGCGGAGATTTACAGTGATCAATATATTGCATTTGTGATACCCTCCATGGCAGAGCAGAACCTTTGGTCTCTGCTGTTATCTTCCAAGTACTTGTATTTGTTATAATAACTGGGTTTATTATAACTCATCAACATCTCGCCGGAAACTTTTTCCTGTTTTTTGCAGTCCATGTGTCTCCCTGACTTCTGTTCCAGTCCATGCACTTCAAATGGAAGTAAGCAGTCAGCAGGCGGCATCTTTTTTGTCGCCTTTGTATTCCTGAAGGAGTCCCAGATCCCGGAATCCGTAATAAATACCGTCTTCCCACACCGTTCCACAGACGAGATCCGCCATCTGCTTCAGTTCGTCACAGGCGTTTCCCATGGCCACGCTTACATTCGCAGCCTCCAACATCTCATAGTCGTTCATACTGTCACCAAAGGCAATCGTATCCTGCAGGCCTGCCCCGTAATACTGGCAGACGATCTTCATCCCCCTGCCCTTGTCGATCCCCCTGGGAATGATCTCCCCGTTAAAACAGGACGTCGTCCCCGCATAAGGATGTACGGCATAGAGGAAGCGGTCCCCGAGATACTGTTTTGTCTCCTCAATCGACGCAAGGTCCCTGCTCGTAAAGCATATTTTGTAGGCGCCCCTTCCGGGATATTTTTCATATGGCGAGAGCATAAAGCCAGCTTCAATCTCCTTCTGCATCCGAATCAGTTCCGAATTGCCCTGATCCGGTTTTGCGTTCCTGAGAAGTTCCTCCATCTGCGGATCGGTATAAATCCCTTCCGCTGTCTCTATTCTGCAATACATCCGATGAGTGTGGAACACGGAGAGACATTCCTGTATCGTCTCTTCCGGCAGAAGATGGTCAAAAAGCACCCGGTCTTCAACCTCTACATGGCTTCCGGCGCTGGCGATGATCCCGTCAAAGCCAACATCCAGAATCTCACGCCCGATAATCGGCATATTCCGTCCCGTACAGAGAAACACTTTATGCCCGTTTGCCCTTGCTCCCCGCACTGCCTCTGCCGTTAGCACTGACGGCGGCGCCATGGCAGAGACCAAAGTCCCGTCAATGTCCAAAAAGATCAGTTTCTTATTCATACCTTTTCCCCGATTTCCGTTTGTTTCTGTTCTGTCTGTGTCTGTTCGACAGTTCATGGAAATTCTCATGTAAGCACTGTCACTGTCTTCGCATCCATTGTCACTTTGCCGGGCGCGGATACCTGCAGTTTCCTTTCATCCGCCAGATCAGTAAAGATCATGGGAATGGTCGTGTCATAGCCCGCTTTTTCGATCTGTGCCTTGTCAAATTCAATCAGCAGCTGGCCCCGCTTCACATGGGCGCCGTTTTTTACATGTGCCGTAAAATATTGGCCTCCCAGCTTTACCGTGTCAACACCGATATGGATGAGAATCTCCGTTCCACAGACACTGCTGAAACAAAGTGCATGCTTTGTCTCAAAAATACCGGTTACCGTACCATCCGCCGGTGCGTAAACCTGTCCTGTCTCCGGAATGATCGCCGTACCATCTCCCAAAATTTTATTGGCAAAAGTTTCGTCCTTCACATCCTCCATCTTGATCAGCTGTCCCTGCGCATGTGCGAAGAATAATTCTTCCTTTGGAATCTCTGCCTGTTTTGCGGATTCGCAGCATACGCTCCCTGACACCGCCGTATACTCTGCCGATGCCTGCGTCTCTCTTCCTGCTCTGTCCGCACCTTCTGCCGCCGGAGTCCGATCCATAAACCGTCCAAGTAACAGCGTCATCACAAAACCACCGGTGATGGCAGCAGCATGAGCAATCACATAATTCACATAACCATTGCCTGCAGGGTCGGCAAGGGCAATGCCCGGAATGACGGTCGTCCCGAAACCGACTGCTGCGAGATTGGTCAGATATACGACAATACCACCCAAAGCCCCGCCAATACAGCCGCCGATAATCGGGAAACGGTAACGCAGGTTAATGCCGAACAGCGCGGGTTCCGTAATTCCAAATAACACCGAGATAAAGCTGGGAATACATAACTCTTTCGTCTTCGCATTCTTTCTGTGCATTGCCAGATAACCGAGAACGGCACCGCCCTGCGCAATGATGGCCACCGACATAAGCGGATTGATAAAATTCCTGCCCGTATCTGCCAGAAGCTGCGCTTCGATCGCCCCAAAAATATGGTGCAAGCCGGTAATGACGACAAGCTGCTGCAGACCAGAAAAGATTCCGTAGCCGAAAACACCCATATTCTGTGTCATCCATACAAGACCATTTGTGATTCCGGAGGAAAGCCCCCGCCCCACCGGACCAATCACGGTAAATAAAAGCAGTGCACCGACCAATGTCGTGAGCAGCGGCGAAATGAGAAGCCGGATGACTTCCGGCACCTTTTTCTCAAAAAACAGATCCAGCTTTGCGGTCACAAATCCCATGAGCAGCGCCACGATAATACCGCCCTGAAAGCCTACCAGCTCCACACCCATCCCAAAAATATGTAATGTTGTGACCTCCACTGTCCCCTGCGCCGCCGCATACGCGTTCGCCAGACTGTCACTTAACATAATACAGCCAATGACAATACCGAGAATGGGCCGGCCGCCGAATCGTTTGCATGTACTGTAAGCCACGGCGAGCGGCAGGAAGCCAAAGATCGCTCCCGATGAAATATTGATCAGTCTGTTGATCCCAAACAAAGTCTCATTGGCCTTTACGAAGTCCAGATTGCCAAGCACCCCGGAAAGTCCCGTGAGCAGCGCTGCCGCAAGGATACCCGGCATAATGTCCACAAACACATCGGATAACGCCTTGATAATTCTCTGCAGGGGATTCATTTTTCTGTTCGCCACCGTTTTCAGATCGCTCAGACTCATGTTTTTCATATTGTTGTGTTCCGCAAACACTTCATATACGTCATTGACAAGACCAGCCCCGAAAATAATCTGTACCTGATCGCCCGCCACAAACACTCCTTTTGCCAAGTCTACATCTTCGATCGCCTTCAGATCTGCCAGATCGTTGTCATTCAAGACGATCCTCAGACGGGTGGCACAGTGCGCCACACCCTGTATATTTTCTCTTCCCCCGACCAGTCTCGTAAGCTCTATGGAGATTTTTTCATATCGCTGCCGTTTATTCGCATCCATTCCATGCGCCTCCTTGTTATTTTTTGCAGAAGTTATTTACTTTCCGATTCCCGTGGCCACAGTAAAAGAAAAGGCTTTTTACTTTTTTATCTGCCTCTTGTAATTCATATTATAACAAGATAAAATGGAGAGTATATGGAGATATGTGACTTCCATATTGAACATTATGACCTGAGAGGAATTGATGATGGAGGACTACAACTTTTCCAACGACTTTTACCGAAATATCGACGCGATGATCTATACCTGTGGTTATGAAGACTGTGCACCCGGGCACAGCTATGGGCCGATCCTGCGCAACGGCTACCTGATCCACTATGTACTGGACGGTTCAGGCATCTATAAGGCAAGAGGAAAGCTCTTCCGGCTCGGTAAGGGGGACGCCTTTCTGATCTGCCCCGGCGAACTGATCTATTATGAAGCTGACGCTCACTGCCCCTGGAGCTATACCTGGATCGGTATGCAGGGCATTAAAGTAAAAGGCTATCTGGAGCGCACTTCCCTGATCAATGAACTGGTTGTCCACTACGGACAGGATGACCAGATGCGGCTTTGCTATGAGAAGATGTTTGAAGCTGACCGGCTCCCGCAAAACCGTGATCTGATAATGAACAGCATTATGTATGAATATCTCTTCCTGCTGGCGCGCAAGTTTCCAGGCAGCCGCTATCCTGCTCAGGAAAAAAAGTCCGATCACGTGGAAGAAGCGCTGAACTATATCGAAAGCTGTTATTGTGATCCAATCACCGTTCAGGACATCGCCGACCATTTAAACCTGAACCGCTCCTATCTGCACCGGATCTTTAAATCGCACACCGGATTTTCCATCCAGACGTGGCTGACCGATTACCGGATCCGACAGGCTTGTATCCTTCTGAAAAACACGGACTTATCGGTACGTGCCATCGCCCACTCTGTCAGCTACGCAGACCCTCTGTATTTTTCGAGAATCTTCCGGCAGAAAATGGGCGTCAGTCCTGCCCGTTACCGGGAGCAGAACGTACCGTCCGCCTAATCCAGCAGCATCTCTTCCACTGTCACAAACTCATAGCCCTGGTCCTGCAGCTGATCCACGATCTCCAGGGCGGCAGTGACGCTCGATTTATATTGATCGTGCATGAGGATGATGTCTCCTTCTTTGATCTTGCCCACGGTGTTTCTGACAATGCAGTCCACATCATCCGAGCACCAGTCACGCGGATCGATGGACCACAGAACCGGAAACATATTCAGCTCGTCTTCGTATTTCTTATTCCAGCAGCCGTATGGCGGCCGGATATATTCTGTGTCTTCACCTGTGATCTCTTTGATGACCTCGTTCGTGGATATGATCTCCTCCCGGAACTTCTCGCCGTTGGCAGCCGTCAACTGCACATGATGATAAGTATGATTGCCGATTAAATGCCCTTCCTCCTGCATCCGCTTTACGATCTCCGGATATTTCTCCGCGTTGGCGCCTGTCACAAAGAAAGTGGCTTTTACACCCCGCTCCGCCAGACCGTCCAGCAGCTTTTCCGTATACCGGGGATGAGGCCCGTCGTCAAACGTGAGCGCAATGTGTTTGCCGACATCCTGCTGCCCGCTGCCCTCCTGTTCCTCCACCTGCCCGCTGTCCTCCTGTTCCTGCACCTGCTCGCTGCCTTCCTGTCCCTGCACACTATTTTCCTGTCCCTGCGCGCTGCCTTTCTGCCCCGGAAGAGCCGTCTCACCGACCGGCATGCCCGCTTCTTCCATCCTCATATCAGTGGCAGCGGCAGGCGCCGCGGCCGCTGCGCTCTCCTGTCCATAACCACGTACAAAAAGAAGCAGTCCCAGCGTGAACAGGTCAAGAAGGATCATTCTCACCATCCATTTTTTCACTCTCATGCCAAACTGCCTCTTTCCTGATTTATATCCACATTTATCCTATGCAGAACGCTTGTATGGTGTGCCTTTTTTACTCCTCTCCGAACACTCCTTCAAAATAGGTGTTGTAAACCTGAAAAAAATCTGTCGTCGCTACCTTTTCATCGTGAATCAGCGTCACACGATCCCACGCCTCCTCATTGAGATTGCGCGTCAGAGAATCCGCAAAAGCATCGTATTCCTGGCTGAACACTTCTTTTCTGCGCTGTTCGACAATCTTCACTTTGTTGGCGTCCGTCTCTTCCCGGTTAAATGTGCTGATACATTTGATGATATGGTATCCATATTCGGTCTCTACAATATCGCTGATCTCATCGGTACCAAGGTTAAAGGCAGCTTTCTCAAAATCAGGCTCCATCTCTCCCTTGCCGAACGAATAGACGCTCTTGTTATCCTCATTATATCTCGAAATCAGACTCTCGAACACCTCACCTTCCCGCGCGGCTTCCAGCGCCTGCTGCGCTTTCTCATAAGCCTGCCGCTTCTCTGCCTCGTCGTAGGGTACTTTCTGTCCGCTGCCGTCCAGAGAATAGGTTTTGATCAGAATATGCTCCACAGTGATCGTCCTCGCCTCATCGTCGCTGATCTCCGGATTGATGTCCTTGATAATATAACGGTAAACTTTATCGGCTATGGCATATTCCTCATACATCGCATTGATCGCTTTCTCATCGACCCCCATCGCCTCGATCTCTGTCTCATTGAGGGAAGCGAAGTATTCTGCGCCAGCCTGATCTGCCAGTTCCTTCTCGCTGTCACTGAGCGCGACCGCATACTTTTCTGCCAGCAGATTCATTACTTTGATCTGCGCCAGCTCTGCGAGCACTGTATCTTTTACATTCTGTTCAAGCGTCCTGCCCCGCAGACTTTTCTCCCAGATCTGCGGTCCGTATATGCTTTCATACCGGTTTTGTGTGTTTGTCAGATAGACCATCACTTCCGGCAGACTGCAGGAAGCGCTCTCCACGCGGAAGATTTCATCTTTGTCAAATCCGGTCGTCAGCACTACCTTTGTCGTCTCTTCGTCCTCCCCGCAGCCGGTCAGGAAAAACAGAAAGCAGAGCATAAGACAAAGCAGCTTTCCCGCCTTTTTTTTCATAACATCACTCCATGCACTTCAATATACTTCTCGCCACGCTGATCCCATTGGCGGAAGCCTGCTGCAATCCCCGGGTAACGCCGGCGCCGTCCCCAATGGCACGCAATCCCCGGATACTTGTCTGGAAATCTCTGTCCACGATTACTTTATTGGAATAGAACTTCACTTCCACACCATACAGCAGCGTCTCCTCCGAGGCAATCCCCGGCGTCACCTTGTCCAGCGCCACAAGCATCTCCTCAATATCAACCATGATCCTGTGCGGAAATACGAGCGACAGATCGCCTGGTACCGCGTCTTTGAGCGTCGGAATCAGGTTATTCCGGCAGAGCCGTTCCTCCGTCGTCCGCCGTCCCCGGCGGAAATCACCAAATGTCTGTACCAGAATCTTGCCTCCACAGAGCATATTGGACAGCTCCGCAATTTTCCTGCCGTATTCGATCGGTGTCTTGAACGGCTTGGTAAAGTTTTTGGATACCAGTATGGCAAAATTAGTGTTGTCTGTTTTGTATTCCTGAGATTTGTAGGCATGACCGTTGACAACGGCAAGCCCGCCTTCATAATATTCTGTCGCCACCTCCCCGGAAGGATTGGTGCAGAAAGTTCTTACTTTATCGTCAAACGTAGGCGTATGACAGATGAGCTTCGCCTCATACAGATTTTCGTTGAGAATCTGCATCACTTCGTCCCGCACTTCCACGCGCACGCCCACATCTACGGTCCCCGGCGTCGTCTCTATGCCGATCTCCTCGCATTTGTCCTTAAACCAGTCGGCGCCTTCCCGTCCCACCGCTGATACGATCTCGTCCGCACAGAGGATTTCTCCCTGTCCGGTCCTGACACCGACCGCCCGGCCGTCTTCCACAATAATATCTGTGACCATCGTGTTGAAACGCAGCTCCACGCCCTGTTCCTGTAAGGCCTGCTGGAGCTTGGCATATATTTTGTACCCTTCTTCCGTACCCAGATGCCGGATCGGGCATTCCACCAGTTTCAGATTGGCATTGATCGCCTTACGCCGTATCTCCCGGATCTCCGCCTCTTTATTGACACCGTACACATTTTTATCCGCGCCAAATTTCAGATAAATGTCATCCGACTCCCGGATCAGTTTTACCGTCTCGTCGTAGCCGAGAATCTCCGGCAGATTTCCGCCCACATCCGGCGATAAGGAAAGTTTTCCGTCCGAAAACGCGCCCGCACCGGCAAAACCGGTCGTGATGGAGCAGGGCTTACAGCCGACACACTGTTTTGTTTTTCGCTTCGGACATTCCCTTTTCTCAATGGAACGTCCTTTTTCCACCATGATGACTTTCAGTCCGGGCCTTTGTCTCATCAGCTCATAGGCACAGAAGATACCACCCGGTCCCGCTCCGATTATAATCACATCTGCTTGTTTTTCCATTCCCTGTCCCTCCGTCTCTTTGTCACTATATCAGTTTTCTCCCGTCTCTGTCAAACCATTCCTCGCCGTTTGTCAGCAGATAATCTTCCCGGTTTTTCACTGCCTGCACAAAGTCCTGCGCGTCCTTCAGTTTCCTTCTGAACGCCATCCCGCCGCCAAGCAGCGCTGTCCTGTGAATATCTGAGCCCGCCGTCATCGGCAGATCATGTTCCCGGGCATAGACGATCGCCTCTTCGTCAAATGTTCTGTCGTTATGTTCCAGGCTGCGGCTGTTGCTGTGTGTAGCGTTAAGTCCCTCCACACCGTCCACCGCTTCCGGAAACAGCCTGACCTGCGGAATATAATATTCTTTCCGGAAAGGATGTGCATGAATGACAAGTCCGCCGCCTTCATGCACAAGCGCATATTGTTCTTCCACGGAAGCCGTCCAAAGCTGCGGATGAGCGAGCATCCACTCCGGAGACAACCCATAGATCAGAAATTCCGTGCCGCGATAACCTGCTTCCCAGCCGAAGAAAACATCCAGCCCGATCTGCTCTCCCATACGTCTGGCGGCTTCATAGCCTTTTACGAACTGTCCGATAAAATCCTCCCATGGAAGCCTTCTGCTGACCGCCGTATTGCCGCCCCAGTTATGGTCCGTGATAAAAATGCCCGTATATCCGGCCGCCTTACAGGCTTTTACCATATCTGCGCCTCCTGCTTTGGCACAGGCGCTCGCCTCCCGCGTGTGTAAATGTGTTTCATACAAATACGGATATTCTCTCCGAAAATCCTTCATGTCCATTCTGCCTCTTCTCCGTCTAAGATCCGTTTCAGATAGTTTTTAAGTATCGCCACTGCCACTGTATTTTTCCCGCCCCTGGGAATAATCAGGTCTGCATATTTTTTGGATGGTTCTACAAACTGTTCGTGCATCGGTTTCACGGTCGTGCGGTACTGCCGGAGAACGGATTCCACACTGCGGCCCCGCTCCGCCATATCCCGTGTAATCCTGCGCATCAGCCGTTCGTCTGCGTCCGTATCCACAAAGATCCGCAGATCCATCAGATTTCTCAATGCCTCCGACTCCAGAATCAGAATCCCTTCCAGCATCAGTATTTTTTTCGGCCGTACTGTCACCGTCTCTTCGGAGCGGTTATGCACACTGTAATCATAGACCGGCCGCTGGATCGTCCTTCCTTCTTTGAGTGCGATCACATCCGCCACCATCCGCTCCGTGTCGAAAGACTGAGGATGATCGTAATTGAGCTTTTCCCGCTCTGCAAACGGCATGTCATCATGCGCCTTGTAATAACAGTCATGCCCGATCAGCTCTATGCCCTCGCCAAAATAATCTTTGATGATCTTCACAATCGTCGTCTTACCGGAAGCCGTTCCTCCTGCCACCCCAATCACATACGTTCTGCCCATCCCATTTTCCTCTCTTGTCTTTGCTATTGGCTACTTCCCCATACAAATATTAATTCTACAACAAAAAAGGAACGTTTGGCAAGTGACTAAGCAGCTTCCATGACGTCCCTTTTTCACACGGCGCTCCTCCGCGCCGGTTTTATTTAATTTCCATGGACAGTACGTCCCGGTCAGCCTTTCAGATCTCCTGAATCCATCCCTGAGGCGCCTCGATGCGTCCCATCTGTATTCCGGTCAGAGTCTCGTACAGCTTCTTCGTAACAGGGCCCATATCTGACATGCCGCTTGGCAGACAGATCTCCGTGCCATGGTCTGCGATTTTGCCAACAGGAGAGATGACTGCCGCCGTACCGCATAAGCCGCACTCCGCAAAATCTTTCAGTTCTTCCCTGTGCACTTCCCTCTCTTCGGTTTCCAGACCCAGATATTCTTTCGCCACATACATGAGAGAACGTCTTGTGATGGACGGCAGGATGCTGGAAGACTTCGGCGTCACCACCTTATTGTCCTTCGTGACAAAGATAAAGTTGGCTCCCCCGGTCTCCTCCACCTTCGTACGGGTAGCGGCGTCCAGATACATATTCTCATCATAACCCTGTTTGTGTGCATCCACGATGGCATGAAGGCTCATCGCATAGTTCAGTCCGGCTTTGATATGGCCCGTACCGTTCGGCGCTGCCCGGTCAAAATCTGTGACTCTGATCGTCAGCGGTTTTACGCCGCCCTTGAAATACGGTCCGACCGGTGTCGCGAACACACGGAACTGAAATTCGCTGGCGGGACTTACACCGATAACCGGCCCGCTGGCATACATAAACGGACGGACATACAATGTTGCACCGCTGCCGTAAGGCGGCACCCAGGCTTCGTTTGCCCTGACTGTCCTGATGACCGCCTCCACAAACTTTTCCTTCGGATAGACCGGCATCTCCAGTCTGCGGCAGGAATCTTCCATCCGCTGTCCGTTGAGGTCAGGCCGGAATGTAACGATACGCCCGTCCTCTGTCGTATAGGCTTTCAGGCCTTCAAAACATGACTGCGAATACTGCAATACCCCTGCACATTCGCTCATCACTACATTGCCATCCGCAGTCAGTCCGCCCTCATCCCACGCACCGTTCGTATAATTCGCTACAAAACGCTGGTCCGTCTGCACATAAGTAAATCCCAGACTGCTCCAGTCGATATGCTTCTTTTCCATTTCCTGACTCCTCCCTTTCCACTCGTAAGCCGTCGGCACACCTGCCAACATCACCTCTATTATGATACGTTACCTCGGAAAAGTCAATGATAACCGTGCCGCTGTTGAGGACAAACGCAGAAAGGAACATTCCGTGAACTGTCTTATTCAGGCATCTTTCCGTTCCCGGCAATCACATCCCGGTACCAGTAAAAACTGTCCTTTGGCATCCTCCGATACGTTCCGTTCCCGGAATCATCCTTATCCACATAGATAAAACCATACCGCTTGCGCATCTCCCCTGTCCCGAAGGAAACGGGGTCGATGCAGCCCCAGACTGTGTAGCCCAGGAGATCCACACCGTCCTCATCGACAGCTTTCACCACTTCCCGGATATGATTGCCCAGATATTCGATCCGGTTCTGATCGTGAATCTGTCCGTCTTCCAGTTTATCCTCATATCCAAATCCATTTTCCACAATAAACAGCGGAAGCTGGTATCTGTCATAATACTGGTTAAGTACATAGCGAAGCCCTTTGGGATCGATCGTCCATCCCCATGGAGTCATTTCCAGATAAGGGTTTTCCACCGCATCCGGACTGGTCGCCAGATCATCCCCCAGCTTTTCCACTGCGGGGTCCGCACTCATCACACTGCTGAGATAATAGCTGAAACCAATATAATCCACACAGCCTTTTTCCATGACAGCCAGATCCTCCGGCGTTATATCAAAGGTATATCCCCGCCGCTCCCAGTCCTTTTTGACATAGGACGGATAACGGCCTCTGGCATGAACATCCACAAAGAAAAGATTCTTCCGGTCTTCCTCCATCGCCAGAAGTACATCGTCCGGATGACATGTGCGCGGATAGACAGGCGTCGCCGCAACCATACAGCCAATCTTAAAGTCCGGATTCAGCTCATGTCCCAGCTTCACCGTCATGGCACTGGCCACAAACTCATAATGCGCCGCCTGATAGACTGTCCGCAACCGGTCTTCTCCTTCCTCAAACAAGATCCCTGAGTTGGTAAAGGCATAGATGCCATTGGAAAGAATCATCTGGTTATTTATTTCATTAAACGTCATCCAGTACTTTACTTTATCCCGGTACCGCTTCATCACCGTCTCTGCAAAACGGACGAAAAACGTAATCATCTCCCGGCTGCGCCAGCCGCCGTACTTTTTCACAAGACCATAGGGCAGTTCAAAATGGGAAAGGGTTACGACCGGCTCGATATTGTGCCTGTGAAGCTCATCAAAAAGGCGGTCATAAAACTGAAGCCCTTCCTCATTAGGCTGTTCCTCATCCCCGTTTGGAAAAATCCTGCTCCAGGCAATGCTCGTACGAAAACACTTAAAACCCATCTCCGCAAACAAGGCAATGTCCTCTTGATAAAAATCATAAAACCGGATCCCCTCATGGTTCGGATAATACTTCCCCTCCACAATGCCGTCGGTAATCTCTCTCGCCTTCGTGCGGCTTCCTGCCGTCATCACATCCGCAATGCTTAATCCCTTATTTCCTGCCTGATAGGCGCCTTCTACCTGATGGGCGGCTACCGCGCCGCCCCAGAGAAAATCCTCTCTCATGATACTCTCCTTTCCTTATTATTGCACACGCTTTCTGTGCATACTGGTATACCCTTGTGGTATTTCCTAATTATCGCACACGCTTTCTGTGCATATAGGTATACCCTCTACTAGCCAATCACCTGATATACCGCTTCGCCTGCCTCAACCTGCTTCTTACTGAGCGTTTTTATCTCCTGATAATCATCCCCATTGGTCACCAGCACCGGAGAAATCAGAGAATACCCCTTCTTTGCAATAAAGTCCATATCAAATTTCAGCAGAGTCTGCCCCTCCGTAACGTTGTCACCCTGTTCCACAAGCGTCTCAAAGCCCGCTCCGTCCAGCATGACCGTGTTCAGTCCGATGTGGATCAGCCGCTCCGTTCCGTCCTCCGCTGCAATACCGATGGCATGTTTAGAAGGAAAGAGCACGGAAATCACGCCATTACACGGAGCCTTTACTTCGCCCACGGAAGGCTTTATGGCAATGCCCTGTCCGGCAACGCCGCTCGCAAACACCTCATCCGGCACATCTTTCAGCGCAACAACCTCTCCAGACAGAGGAGAACGAACCTCGATCACCTGACCTTCCCCGGAGGCTCCGCCTGTCTTCCCGGTCTCTTTTGACGCTGCCGGCTTCTCAGGCTCCGTTTTTCTGTTCTCCGGCACAAAGTCTGCCTTGTCATCTTCTGTGATTCCCCAGAAATAAGTCAGTACCAGTCCGGCCGCAAGCGCCGCCGTAATTCCCAACAGGTAACCGAAAAAAGGAGAATACGTACGCATGGCAAGAGAGAAAATATTGTGGAACACATAAGCGTCGCAGGTGACGTGAAATGCACCGTTAATAGCGCCGCCCACTCCGCCGGCAATGGCTACCACCGCCATCAGCCTCTTATAATTCATAACAATACCATAAAGGATAGGCTCTGTCACACCGGCACAGATTCCGGTAATGATCGTAGGCCCTGCTACCTCGCGAATCCTCGAATGCTTCTTTCCTTTCAGATAAACGCCGATTGCAATACCAATCTGCGCAAATACGGCACAGACAGCCGCACCTTCCAGCACGTCGCCGCCGAACAGTTCCAGATTCTGCAACGTTACCGGAGTAAAGCCCCAGTGCAGTCCCAACATCGTGAGGAAAGGATAAGCCGCGCCCAGAAAAAGACCGGCGATCAGGCTGTTAAAGTTGAACAATGCCACAATCACATCCGATACCGCATTGCCTACCGTCGTTCCGAACGGTCCAAAGAGAATGACCGTAAAGGGCACCATCACCATCACGGAAATCATCGGGACGAGGAATAGCTGCAGCTCCTGCTTAATGATCTTCTTCAATCCCTTTTCCAGCAGACTGTATACAATCACTGCGATAAAGATCGGGAAAATCGTAGCCGCATAATCGATGGGCGTTACGGGAATCCCGAGAAAATTTACCCCTTCCGCGCTCAAAAGTCCTGTGAAATTCGGTTCCAGCAAAGCTGCTCCAATCGTACCGCCCACATAGGGATTGGCGCCGAACTGCTTCGACAAAGTAATTCCAAGGAATATCGGCAGGAAATAGAACACCGCATTGCCCGCTGCCGAGAGTATCAGATAAGTAGGATCTTCATACCCCATAATTCCAAATTCGATAAACAGTGTCAGCAGAGCCTTCACCATACCTGCTCCTGCCAGCGCCGGAATCAGCGGGGAAAAGGCGCCGGAAATCACCTTCATCACCCGGCCCATAAGATTTTGATTCTTGCCGTCCTTCTTCTGGGAACTGCCGCCCCCGCCGCCGATTTTGGCAACAGACAAAATTGCTTCATAGTAATCGTGAACTGCCGGACCGATCACCACCTGATACTGTCCGCCGCTGATCACGACCTGCAGCACATAAGAGAGCTTATTTAATGCCTCTTTATCTGCCTTTCCTTCATCCTTCAGCTCAAAACGCAGTCTTGTGGCACAATGTACCAGACTGATAATATTCTCTTCACCGCCCACTAAGGCTGTGATCTGTTTTGCTTCCTCCAAATATTTCATTTCGCACTCTCCTTTCCATGTACATTCATCCGATTCAAATGAAGCGTCAGATAAAGCTCTTCACCCTCACTGACCTCCCATCCATACGTCTGATGTAAAAACCGGGAAATTTTTTTCGCACATTTGTGATCCTCCGGGCATTTCTGCGCAATCACCGCCGCAATAGACTCGTCAATCTCAAGCCGTTCCCCTTCTATCTGCCGTTTCACAAAATAGCGCACATGTGCAACAAACCGATTCACATCAAAATTATCCTCCCGAAACTCCCGTCCGTAATGCAGCTTACTGATATTCAAAATATTTTGAATGATCTTCGTGTACATCATCGTCTCTTCCATGCCGCTCGCACTGGAATTGGCATGGATAAAATGAAGAACAAGAAAAGCTGCCTCCTGTTCCGGAATCTCATACCCGGTCCTGTGGCTTAAATCTGCCACGACCTCTCTTGCAAACTGATATTCCTTAGGATAGATCAGCTTAATATCCCACTCCAGAGGCGTTCCAAAGTAAATCCCCTTCTTCATTCGTTCCAGCAGCATTCCCAAGTGATCTGATAATGTAAGCAAAATACTGTCATTACAGCGGTATCCAAGCCTCTCCTCTCCCTTATGGATAATAGCGCTGGCCAGTTCGATATCATCCACCGTGATACGTTTCAGGAGGCTTTCAAAATCCTTCTTCCCGCCGTCTCCGTCCAGTACAAAATGCTTTTCGATCAGGTATTCCCGAATGCGGGAACCGGGCCTTGCGTTAAAGGCAACGCCCTTTCCCATGACAACCGCCTCCTGTCCATTCCTGTCCTTTACCAATGCTACATTGTTGTTCAATGCTTTTATCAGCTTCACGGCTGTCTCCTTTCGTTCCTTCCCTGGACCTTCCCTGCAAAAAGTAATTTTGCAAAGCAAAAAGGCATGACCAATAAATGTACTTTGTACATTCTTCCAGTCATGCCTGCATTACCAGTAACACTCTGAGGATATTTTAACTAAACCCCTCCGGGTTGTCAAGTGTTATTTCGTGCTTTTATACTGTAAAATCCCTCTACGTTATCTGTTATAAGTATCCTTGATCGCAACGATCCTTTTATACTTTTCCGCTGCCTGCTCTCACAACAGCCCGAAATAAAGATCACCGGGCTTCAGATCAGGTTCCGTATCCCTTCGCATATCCTGCGCGCAACCGCCGGATTGTTCATCGTATACAGATGCACACCATCCACGCCGCTTGTCAGCAAGTCTACGATCTGATTGATGGCATATGCCATACCCGCATCAAACAGCGCTTCTTTATTGTCCTCGAACCGCTCCATGATCCGTCTGTATTTTTCCGGCAGACTTGCCCCGCACAGACTGACCATACGCTCAATCTGTGCCTTATTCGTCACAGGCATAATCCCCGCCTCAATCGGCGCCTGAATGCCTGCGATCGCCACATCTTCCAGAAAGCGATAATATTTATCATTGTCGAAAAAGAGCTGGGAAATCAGATGCGTAGCCCCGCTTTCCACCTTCTCGCGCAGATGCTGCAGATCCGCCGCCCGGCTCCCGGCCTCCTGATGCGTCTCCGGATAGCAGGCCGCACAGATATGGAAATCATCCCCCTGTTCCCGGATAAAGCGGATCAGATCATTGGCATATAAAAATTCTTTTTTAGGCTCAATATCCGCACTGCGGTCCCCGCGGAGGGCGAGCAGATTATAAATCCCTGCCTCCCGCAGCTCATCCAGCATTCCCTTGATCTCTTCTTTTGTATAGTTGAGACAGGTCAGGTGTACGACAGGTTCCACGTGATAGACTTCCTTGATTTTTTTCGCCAGCCCGATCGTCTTATTGTTCACCGCACTGCCGCCCGCTCCGAAGGTAATGCTGATAAAATCCGGATGAAGGCTGCTGAGAATTTCCAGCGTCTCGTCAATATTTTTCAGCGCCGTTCCTTTCTTGGGCGGAAATATCTCAAAGGAGAGCACCTGCCTGTTTTTTTCTTCAAATAGTCTGTCCAACTTCATATTGTTATCGTCCTTTCTCAGATCCTGTACCTCTATTTTTCGAATTTCCCAAAATCCTCTGTCACTGCATCGGTGTCCCAACCTCGATCAGGTTGCCGTCCGGATCATAAAACCGGAGCACTTTCTGGCCCCAGGAATGCTCCGTCAATCTGTTGACATATGTGACCGGCAACTCATAAGCATCCAGTTTTTCGGCAAATTCTTCGATTTCTTTCTCCTCAAAATACAATTCGCTGGCATTGTTTCTGAATTTGATGTCCGCTTCAAGAAAGGACTCCCAGATACGCTTATCCTGAAGTACCAGTCCTTCCGTTAAAATGACATTGCCGCCATGATCCAGCACAACATCCAGGCCGAATAACTCTTTATAAAATTTCCTGGACCGCTCAATGTCCTCCGTGACGATCAGTACGTTTTTCAGCTTCATCTGTCAACCCCTCAAATCATATTTATTTAAAGTAATGGTACCGGTTTCGCCGGTAGTTTTCATTTCTTCATGCTTTGTCTCACGTCTTGATCAGATCCATCTCCTTGAGCAGACTGACGCAGTCTTTGATTCCCTGCATATATGCGAGCTCACTATAGCGATAATTACACATATTATTTGCAGCCAGAAGCCTGTCAACTGCCAGACGCTGTTCTCTGGTCAGTCTGCACCTACGCACTTGCTCCACTAGCTCTTCCACCGTCTGGTCTCTTTTTATATATTCTTTTTCTTCTGATACGATCTGATCAAACCGCTCAGCAGTCATCAGCTTTGCAAAAATTTCCAACATATTATCTTTCACAGGCTTCTCTCTTTTATGTGTTTGTTTTTGGTTACTTTTCCATTCCATTTGGAAAGGACTGTGCCCCAAAAGACCACAGTCCACCTACACTGCGATCATCACAACTGGGAAATGACAAATATGTCATAAATAGCCTTGATCGCCGCCTCAAAATCACTGTCACTGACACCGATAATAATATTTAACTCACTGGAACCCTGATCGATCATCTTTACATTGACATTGGCATGAGCCAGCGCAGAGAATATTCTTCCCGCGGTCCCTCTCGTCGCGCGCATTCCCCGGCCCACGACTGCAACCAGCGCCAGATCCGATTCAATATCGATGGAATCCGGACGAGTCAGGCGGTGCAGCCCCGCCACTACTTTCTGCTCCTTATCGATAAACTCATCCTGATGGACGAAGACTGTCAAAGTATCAATACCGGAAGGCATATGTTCAAAGGAAATACCGTTTTCCTCAAACACCTGAAGCACCTTTCTGCCGAATCCGACTTCCGAATTCATCATATCTTTCTCAATATTGATCGAACAAAATCCCCGTTTCCCGGCAATTCCCGTAATTGTATATTTTGATTTCTGACAGGTACTCTCCACAATCCATGTCCCTTTGTCTTCCGGCGAATTGGTGTTGCGGATATTGATGGGAATCCCTTCCTTGCGCACGGGGAAGATCGCATCCTCATGAAGTACAGTGGCTCCCATATAGGAGAGCTCGCGCAGTTCCCTGTAGGTGATCGTCTCGATCCCTTCCGGTCTGTCGATAATGCGGGGATCGGCGACGAGAAACCCTGATACGTCCGTCCAGTTCTCATACACATCGGCATGAACGGCTTTCGCCACGATAGAACCCGTCACGTCCGAGCCGCCTCTGGAAAATGTCTTTACCGTGCCATCCTTTTTCGCTCCGTAGAAGCCTGGAATCACGGCTGCATCCAGCGAGGCCAGCCGTTCTCTGAGCAATTTATCCGTCTCATCACTCAAAAAGAGGCCATCTTCATCAAACCGGATCACTTCCGCAGCGTCGATAAACGGAAATCCCAGATACTGCGCCATAATAATACCGTTCAGATATTCGCCCCGGGAAGCGGCATAATCTCTCCCTGCTTTGTCTTTAAACTGTGCGGAGATCTCTGCAAACTCTTTATCGAGAGACAACACCATATCCAGCCCGGTAATGATCTCCTCGTAGCGCAGACGAATCTGCTTGAGCTGCTTCTCAAAATTTTTGTCCTGCTCCGCCAGATCATAACACTCATACAGCATATCCGTTACTTTTGTGTCATGCAGATGCCGTTTCCCCGGTGCGGACGGTATGACATACCTTCTCTCTTCATCCGCACGGATGATTTCAGCCACTTTTTTAAACTGCCTGGCACTGGCAAGCGAACTGCCGCCGAATTTCACTACTTTTTCCATAATACCGTATTCTCCTCATAACTCTCTCTGTTTTACTCCTGGAACAGTCTGCGGATCAGCTCATGTCCCTTCGCGATACGGATGCCTGTAGCGGCCGCCGCATCTTCCTGATAGACACAGTCGTTTTCCTGTGGGCAGGTACTGTCATACAGAAGATAGGGCACATCATCGGACGTATGAGTCCTCAAACTGACCGGCGTCGGATGATCAGGAAGAACGAGCAGTCGGTAATCTTCACCTGCAGCCTCCAGCCCCTCTGTCAATACACGTATGACACGAGTGTCAATATTTTCAATGGCCTGTACCTTTCTCTCCGCACTTCCCTGATGCCCCATTTCGTCCGGCGCTTCCACATGAATATAGACAAAATCATAACCATCCTCTGTCAGCGCTTTCACAGCCGCCTCTGCCTTGCCCTCATAATTGGTATGCAGTCCGCCGTTCGCTCCCTTTACTTCGATATTATCCATACCGGCGCCTACGGCAATTCCTTTGAGCAGATCGACCGCTGAGATCATCGCTCCTTTTTTGTGATGTTCCTGTTCGAAATCGGAGAGAAGCGGTTTCGTCCCCGCGCCCCAGAACCAGCAACAGTTGGCCGGACGCAGTCCCTTCTTTCTCCGCTCCGCATTCAGCGGATGAGACACCAGAATCTCAAAACTTTTCTTCATCATCTCACAGAGCGCCCTGTCGGCAGGAAGATAAGGACCGATCACCCGTTCCAGTATGTCATGGGGCGGTGTCAGCTCCGTCACTTCCCCACGATCCCAGATCAGGCAGTGCCGGTAACTTGTACCGAGATAAAATTTATAAGTGTCACTCTGCAATTCCTTTTTTACGGCTTCCAGAAGGACCGCGCAGTCCTCCGTACTGATCTCGTCGGAGCTGTGGTCGATGATCGTCCGCTCCTCAAAGGGAATCCCTTCCTCCTCGGAGATCGTCACAATATTACAGCGGATGGCAATGTCAGTCTCTTTCATCGGCACACCGATACTCAGCGCCTCCAGCGGTGAACGGCCGGAATAATAGACTTTCGGGTCATAGCCGATCACGGACAGATTCGCCGTGTCCGAACCGGGCTTCATGCCGTCGGGAATTGTATGTACCATACCAATCTCCGATTGTCTGCTCAGTCTGTCCAGATTCTCCGTGGCAGCATACGCGAGCGGCGTCTTGCCGTCCAGCTCTGCGATTGGCTGATCTGCCATGCCGTCTCCCAATACGATCACATATTTCATTTCTCATCCTCCAGACGGATTCTCCCGAGAATCCCTTGTGCCTTTTCTCTGGCTGCCTCAAAATCCGCTTCCCGCATCGGCTCCGTCACAAAGCCGTACTCCTCTGTCTGCCCTTCCAGCGTAACGATCTGCAGCGGCCCGAACAGAGACTGCGCCTGCGCTTCAGCAAGCTGTTTCCGGTCCGCCCGCACAAAAAATCTCCGCACAAAGTCTCCGTAATCCCCGAGCTTCACCGCTTCCTCATCCCACAGGCACATTACCGTCTTGCCCTGATGTCTGGCACAGTCCACCACGTCCGACACGACGGCGCTGGCTGTCGGCAGCTTGCCGGCGCCTCTGCCATAATACATGGAATTGCCCAACATATTACTGTGAAGAAATACCGCATTGTATACATCGTTCACCCCGTGAAGCGGATGCGCCGCCGGGATCATAAAGGGCGCCGTCATCACGAAACAGCCCTCTTTTGTCATCCTGCTGATCGCAAGCAGCTTGATCGTTTTATCCATCGCTTTTGCATACCGGAAATCTTCCGCTGTAATCTTGGTAATTCCTTCCGTATAAATATCTTCATAGTTGACAGTCCTGCCGAGCATCAGGGAAGAAAGGATGGCAATCTTGCGGCAGGCATCATACCCTTCCACATCAGCCTCCGGATTCTTCTCTGCATATCCTTTTTCCTGCGCTTCTTTTAAGACACTGGCAAAGTCAGCCCCTTCCTGCTCCATCTTCGTCAGAATATAATTGGTCGTCCCATTCAAGATACCGGTAATACCGTCGATCTTCTCCGCCGTCAGGGAATAGTTCATCGGCCGGATGATCGGAATCCCACCACCCACACTTGCCTCGAACAGGTAATTGCAGTTGTTCTCTCTCGCCAGACGCAGCAGCTCCGGTCCATGATTCGCCACCAGTTCTTTATTTGAAGTACACACACTTTTTCCTGCCAGCAAAGCCTTTTTGGAAAATGTATAGGCCGGCTCCGTACCGCCCATCGTCTCACAGATCACAGACACCTGCTCATCCGCCAGTATCACTTCAAAGTCATGCACCACTTTGTCTTCATTGGGGTCTCCCGGAAATTCCCGCAGATCGAGAATATATTTGACGGAAATCTCCTCCCCCGCCTTGTTGGTGATCATCTCTCTGTTGTGCTCCAGCACGGCCGCTACACCGCTGCCTACCGTACCATACCCTAAAATCGCCGCATAAACCATTGTCTTCTACTCCTTAGCAAGTATTTTTACATAGTGGACACCTTTCTGGGTCTCCATCTTTTCAATCATCTTTGATACGTCCTGTGTCGTCGGCAATACCTGTACGCTGATACTCAGAGATGCTACACCGTTGATCGGAATGCTCTGATGAATTGTCAGAATATTGGCCTGAAACTGTGCCACGATCTTCAACACATCGGACAGCAGCCCCGGTTCATCATCCATCTGCAGCGTAAACGTGACTGTCCGCCCCTGTGAGCTGTCATGAAACGGAAAAATATCCTCTTTATATTTATAAAAGGAACTCCTGCTGATACCCACCGCTTCCGCTGCCTCCTGCACCGTCATCGCCTTCTCGCAGTCCAGCAGTCTCTTTGCCTCCACCACTTTGAGCAGGACTTCGGGAACCGCTTTCTGCTTCAGTACAAAATATTTGCCTTCGTCCTTCATTTCGTATCTCCTTTACTGTCCGTTATACATGGACAGTTGTTTGTCAACGAAAGATATTTTATCATAGAAAATCGGGGAAGACAAGTGAAATTTTTTGGGATATGGTGTATACTATAAATAATATGTTTTCAAATCCAAAAAAAGGCAGGATACAAACATGAATGATGCCTTAACGATGTCGGTATCACAGATATTTCAAAAAGACGGAAAAAAATATGCCTTTGTCTCTTTTTCCGATGGGACAAGAAACGCCGAGGGGAAAATACCCGATTGTGTTATTACGACAGGCAGCGGATTCTCCCAGGCAGAGCTTGTCCAACTGGAAGATTACATGAAGCGTGAACTGCCTGGATTAAAAAAGATGGCTTCCAGAGTCAACGCCATGAAAGCATTTATGGATGCGTAAGTCTAAAATGAAGGCAAGGCGTCAACCGAATCTCAAAGTAAAGAAAGGAACCGGTATGCTGAAAAATAAGACAGCCGTTGTCACAGGCGGCACGCGGGGAATCGGACTCGCGATTGTAAAAAAGTATCTGGAAAACGGTGCCAACGTAGCCTTTACGGGCTCCAGACAGGAGTCGGTGGAAAAGGCGCTGACTGAGCTGACAGAGTATAAGCGGCAGGGACGAGTACTCGGGCTCTGGCCTGACCTCTGTGAGCCTGAGGCTGTGGGCGCGGCTTTCGCCTCAGTGAAGGAACACTTTGGCAGTCTTGACATTCTCGCAAATAACGCTGGAATCTCCTCCCGCACGAGTCTCTATGACTACACGTTGGAGGAATTTTCCCAGATACTGGATCTCAATCTGAAGGCAGTATTTGTCTGTTCCCAGGCTGCCGCAAGACTGATGAGAGATCAGGGCGGCGGCGTAATCATCAATACGAGCTCCATGGTGGGCACCTACGGCCAGCCTTCCGGCTGCGGTTATCCTGCCACCAAATTTGCCGTGAACGGTCTGACAAAGTCTCTGGCCAGGGAACTTGCGCCGAATCATATCCGTGTCAACGCAGTCGCACCCGGGGTGACCAGAACCGATATGGTAGCCGCCCTGCCACAGGAAATGATTGACAGGATCTCTGCCGGTATCCCACTCGGGCGGCCGGGCGAACCTGTGGACATCGCCAACGCCTTTCTGTATCTGGCAAGCGATCTGGCATCTTACGTCACCGGCGAAATTCTGCACGTAGACGGCGCAGCGATGGTTTAAGCAGTGAACGAAAAAAGGAGGATTTTTAATGGATAAAAGTACCATGTACAAACTGACATACGGCCTGTTTGTCCTCACTTCCGCATACGAAGGGAAAGACAATGGCTGCATTATCAATACCGGTAGCCAGGTAACTTCCGAACCAAACCGGATCAGTATTGCCGTAAATAAATCGAATTTCACGGAAAGTCTGATCCAAAAAAGCGGTAAGTTCAATCTTTCCATTCTCAGCGAGGATGCCAGCTTTGAAACGTTCCGGCATTTCGGTTTCCAGTCCGGCCGCGACACCGATAAATTTGCCGGCTATGAAAGCTGCCGCAGAAGCGAGAACGGTCTCTGCTATATTACCGCCGGAACAAACGGTTATATCAGCGCCTCCGTGGAACAGGCCATTGATCTTGGCAGCCACACGCTGTTCATCGCCTCTGTCACCGATATGGAGGTGCTCTCAGAAACGGCTTCGGCAACCTATGCCTATTATCAGTCCTCAATCAAGCCGAAACCGGCACAGAATGCCACCGGAAAGACCGTATGGCGCTGTAAAGTATGCGGCTACACATACGAAGGTGAAGAGCTTCCGGCAGACTTTATCTGTCCGCTCTGCAAACATCCTGCATCTGATTTCGAGAAAGTAGTCGGATAAGGCAACAAGGTTTCAGGAAACGTGTGATAAAATCGGAGGAACACATGGAAAAATGGTTATATGTAATGACAATCAAAAAGGGGAAGACTTATAACAAAGTGACAAAAGCTGTGATCGAGAGACATGTTGAAAATCTGAGAAATTTAGATGCAGACGGAAAACTGGAACTCTGTGGTCCGCTCAAACATTGTCCGGGCGTTGCCGGCATGGTTATTTTCAAAACGCAAAGCTATGAGGAAGCCGAAGCCCTTTGTCGGCAGGAGCCGCTTGTCGCTGAAGGTTATGCGACATTTACGCTCGCGGCTCTGCAAGTGGCCGACAAAGAGAATAACTATTTACTATAACACTTTGTTGAGGAAGTCGATCGTTCGGGGCTGTGTGGGATGCAGCAGCACTTCCTGCGGAGTCCCCTCCTCCACGATCACACCCTCGTCCATAAAAATGACACGGCTGGCAACTTCTCTGGCAAAACCCATCTCATGTGTCACCACGACCATCGTCATACCCTCTCTGGCAAGATTTTTCATAACTTCCAAAACTTCACCGACCATCTCGGGATCAAGCGCACTCGTCGGCTCGTCAAACAACATGATGTCCGGATTCATCGCCAGCGCTCTGGCAATGGCTACCCGCTGTTTCTGCCCGCCCGAGAGCTTACTCGGGTATACTTCTGCCTTCTCCGCAAGACCGACCATCGCAAGCAGCTCCATGCCTTTCGTTCTCGCCTCTTCCTTCGTCATCTTCTTTAATTCCACCGGCGCCAGCATAATATTATCAATTACATTGAGATTGGCAAACAGATTAAAATGCTGGAAAACCATGCCAATGTTTTCTCTCGCCTTGTTGATATTGATCTTCTTATCGGTCAGATCATAGCCGTCTATGATCACCGAACCGGCAGTGATCTTCTCCAGTGCGTTCATGCAGCGCAGAAAGGTGCTCTTGCCCGAACCCGAAGGACCGATCAGACAGACGACCTCACCCTCCTTGATTTCTATATCCATCCCTTTCAGCACTTCCAGATGACCAAAACTTTTTCTGAGTCCCTTTACACTGATTTTGCTATTGTTATTTCCCATAGGAGATCTTCCTTTCCAATGCCCTTGCAACCTTCGAGAGTGTGGTGATAACGATCAGATACATGACTGCAATGATGGCCCACATACGAAATGTCTCAAAGTTCCGCGCGATCACAATCTGGCCTGCCTTCACTAGTTCCGGGAAACCGATCACAGAGAGGATCGACGTATCCTTCAAAGTCATAATAAACTGATTGATAATAGAGGGAATCATCGTTCTGATGGCCTGGGGAAGCACTACCTTGCTCATCGCCTTCCCATAGGGAAGACCGAGACTTCTCGCCGCCTCCATCTGCCCTTTATCGATCGACTGGATACCTGCACGCACAATCTCCGCCATATAAGCGCCCGCGTTCATACTGAGCGAAATAATGCCTGCCGTCAATGCACTGAGCCGCACATTGATCGCCATCGGCACACCAAAGTACACAAAAAACGCCAACACGATCAACGGCACCCCTCTGATGCAGTCAATATATACATTGGCGATCACATGCAGTATCTTTTTCTTTGATACATTCAGCAGACCGAAAAACAGACCGATGAGCGAAGCAAACACAAGTGATAAAAAGGTAAGCTCCAGCGTCTTGCCCATGGCTGCCAACAGATATACCCCGTTTTCCCTGATTAATTCCAAAAATGACATGAAAGCCCCCTCCTTTTCTGCAGTTAAGTGATGACGCATGTGAACGCCGCCCCGTGCGGCGTCCGATTCCGTGCATTTTTCGCCCACATGCGTCATCCATTTAATCACAGAAGTGATCGTTTATTTTGTATACGTACCAATAATTTCATCATATTTGCCGTTTTCTTTGATATTTTTCAGACCTGCCTGGAACATTTCCAGAAGCTCTGCATTCTCGCCTTTCTTAACGGCAAAACCGTAAGGTGTCTGAGACTCGTTGACATCACCCGGCATCTCCATTCCGGCGCCCTGCTGGATATTGTAAGCCATAACCGGATAATCTTCAAAACATGCAACCGTATTGCCTGTGATCACGTCCTGATACATTGTCGGTGAATCTGCAAATTCCACGATCTCAAAACCGTATTCTTCTGCGATCGACTTCGCAAAAGCCGAACCGTTCGTTCCTGTCTTGACAGCAACTTTCTTACCGTTTAAATCATCAAAAGAAGCTACTTCCGAACCTTTGGCAACTGCCATTGTCACGCCTGCGTCATAGTAAGAGTCAGAGAAATCAAACTTCTCTTTTCTTTCCTCTGTAATAGACATACCGGCAATCACACCGTCCGCCTGTCCGGACTCTACTGCAAGCAGAGCAGCGTCAAAACCAAGAGACTGCAGCTCATAGGAGAAACCCTGATCTTCTGCAATCGCTGCCAGCAGATCCACATCAATTCCCACGAAACTGTTGCTCGCATCCGTAAACTCAAATGGTGCAAACACGGTATCTGTAGCGATGATATAGGTTTTTCCCTCTCCGCCAGCCGCTTCCGCTTCTCCTTCCGCTGCTTCCTCTGCGCCTGCTTCCGCTGCCGGAGCCTCTGCCGCTTCCTCTGTTCCTGCCTCCGCTGCCGGAGCCTCTTCTTTACTTCCGCATGCTGTCACGGCAAAAACCATTGCAGCTGCAAGAATTACCGATAAAAATTTCTTTTTCATAATTTATCCTCCTTATCTGTTTTGGATAATTGTATACAATTATCCCGACACAAACAATACCATAAAAGGCTTGTCCTTGTCAAGTCGCGCGTTAGATCAGAGGATATTTTTTCGTCAATTCCTCAACGATCGCTTTCGCCTGCGGGATCTTTTCCTCGCCGTCCTTGACAACAAGCGCGATCGCTTCCGCGATTCTGTCCATATCTTCCGTGTTCATCCCTCTCGATGTCACGGCAGGTGTACCCAGGCGAATACCGCTCGTCACAAAAGGTGACTGCGGATCATTGGGGATCGTGTTTTTATTACATGTGATATGCGCCTCGTCGAGCAGCTTTTCCACTGCCTTGCCCGTCAGGCCGAATCCGGACAGATCTACAAGCATCAGATGATTGTCCGTGCCGCCGGACACGATCTTGATCCCACGGTCCAGAAGTCCCTGGCAAAGCGCCTGCGCATTGTCGACAATTCCTTTCTGATAAGTCTTAAATTCATCGGACAGCGCCTCTTTGAAGCATACTGCTTTTGCCGCGATCACGTGCATGAGCGGCCCGCCCTGAATGCCCGGGAAGATTGCTTTGTTAAAATTGTATTTTTTTGCAGCCGCCTCATTCGCCAGAATCAGGCCGCCTCTCGGTCCACGCAGTGTCTTATGTGTCGTCGTCGTCACCACATCGGCATAGGGAATCGGACTCGGATGAAGGCCTGCCGCCACCAGCCCGGCAATATGCGCCATATCCACCATCAGCACAGCTCCGACTTCGTCCGCCACTTCCCTGAATTTTTTAAAGTCGATCGTTCTCGCATATGCGGACGCGCCGGCAATGATCATTTTCGGTTTTGCTTCCAGCGCGATTTCCCGCAGTTTATCATAATCAATGAATCCATCGTCATTGACGCCGTAAGGGACAATCTTAAAATACTTGCCGGAAATGTTGACCGGGCTTCCGTGTGTCAGATGTCCGCCGTGATCCAGGTTCATTCCCATGATCGTATCACCCGGTTCGCAGATTGCAAACTGCACAGCCAGATTCGCCTGTGCACCGGAGTGTGGCTGCACATTGGCATAATCACAGCCAAACAGCTCTTTCGCCCTGTCGATGGCCAGATTTTCCACAACGTCAACACACTGACAGCCGCCATAATAACGTTTCCCCGGATACCCTTCCGCATATTTATTCGTCAGAGGGCTTCCCATAGCCGCCATCACTGCCTTGCTTACCCAGTTTTCCGAGGCGATCAGCTCAATATGACTGTTCTGTCTCTCCTGCTCGTCCACGATCGCCTGTGCGATCTCCGGGTCCGTATTTCTCACTTCGTCCAATGAATACATTGCGATTCCTCCTCTAAGCTGTTTTTACCTGTGAGTATATCACAGCTTACTCTTTGCTGTAAATATATTTATCATTGCCAAGCCTGATTTTTAAGTATTGCGCATAACGGACAAACGCTGAGGGAATCGGATACTTTTCTTCTGTCTCATCTCTCTCTGCAAACAGAAAAGGCTCTTCTGAATCAAAAGCTCCCCTCTCCAGCTCGTCCACCCGAATGACATAGCCGATCATATGCCATTCTCTGTGGGTGAAAATATGTTTTGCCTCCTCCAGCCGTCTGATATAGACCGCTTTCAAACCCAGCTCCTTTAAATAAGAAAGAACTTCTTCTTCCTCTCTGTGCCCCGGGAGCGAAGGAAACTCATACATCCCCGCCAAAAGTCCTTTCGATGGTCTCTTCCTCAGAGCCGTCCGATTCTCATCCTGAATGATCAGTATCGTCTTTTCCTCAATGACTCTCGGCTTTTTGGAAGGCTTCTTCGGATATTCGCTGATCTTTCCCAGCGCCCTTGCCTGGCAAAGCGTCTTCCAGGGACAGTCCCCGCATTTGGGCGCTCCGTTCGGAATACAGACAACAGCCCCCAGCTCCATCAACGCCTGATTCATATCCCCTGCACGCTGCCGAGGCATCACGGCGCGCAGACGCTCCTCAATCCCGCGGCGCACCTTCTGGCTGCCGATGTCCCCGTCGTCCGCCGTCGCTCTTGTAATGACCCGCAGCACGTTGCCATCGACCGCCGGCACAGCCTGGCCGAAAGCGATAGACGCGATTGCGCCCGCCGTGTAACTGCCAATCCCCGGCAGCTTCAGCAGTTGTTCATAGTCTCCCGGCATCTGGCCGTCATACGTTTCCATGATCTCAACCGCCGCCTTTTTCAGATTGCGGACCCGGTTGTAATAGCCAAGGCCCTCCCACAGCTTGAGCAATTCATCCTCCGGCGCCTGCGCCAGATGCCGAATATCGGGCAGAGCAGCCAGAAAGCGGGCAAAATAAGGTCTGACTGCCTCCACTCTCGTCTGCTGCAACATGATCTCCGAAATCCATACCCGGTACGGTGTCGGCTCCTCCCGCCACGGCAGGACGCGATGCGACTTGTCATACCAGCCAAGCAGCGGCTCCACAAGGGCTTCCAGCTCTGTCGTTATCATCTATTCACCTCCAGAATATGCGCACAGTCCGAAATCACATTACATATCTTATCTGAGCCTGTTACATTCATACTTTTCCAGTGTCAGCAGACAGGTCTTCAGCGCCTCATACCGCTCCTCAATCTCTCCGTCATTCACTTCCAGATCAAGAGAGACAGCCATCGTATTGATCATATCATCTGTGATCCGTCCATGGAGCGCTGCCAGCAGATTCAGCTTTTCCCCATACGTATCCGCATCTAAAAACTGTAATAAAAACGGGTCCAGCGGGGCCTCATCTTCCTGTATCTGATCCGCAGGCCGGGCAGCAGCCTCCTTCTTTGTCACTGTGGGCTGTGGGCGAACGACAGACTGTGGCTGAACCTGTCCGCTCTCCGGCCGCGCTGGCGGTATCGGTATATCCGGCTGACTTTGCGCATGGCTCTGCATCGGCCTGCTCTCTCCGCTCACCGCCCCCTGTCCGATGATCTGCGGCATCAGGGCGAACCGCTGCTCCTGCTCCGCATCCGGATATTTCTTTTTGTCCACTTTGCTCATAAACATGGACAGCTCCCGCACATAAATCTCACAGTCACCATAGAGTGCCTGATAAACAACCATCTTTTCTCCCGTCTCCGAATGTGTGGCCAGTGTCACGATCCTGTACAGATTCCCCTTAAAATGCCGGTAGATCTCGCCTGTCCCCGGCATGACTGTCATCGCTTCGTCTCCGGTCTTATTAACTTTATCACTTTTTTTATTGTTCCATTTTCTCATATTTTCCAATCTCTCTCTTTCCAGTTAACCTCTGTCCAAGATGTCTGTGCTTTCCCGTCCTCCTGCATCCGAAACGACTGTGTGATGCCCATTCGCCGCACATAGTCGATCCACGCATAAATATCCTCCATATCATATAAATACCTGCCATTCCCGTCTTTGGCTTTTTTCAGGGCGATCGTCATCAGCGCATATTCATTTTCCAGCGAAGTGTCAAATACACCCTGATCGTCCGTATTGATCGAAACCTGCAGAGACATGTTTGTCTCTGTGTCTTTTAATTTTCTGCCGTTAAAACGGATGATCGGATGTTCCTCATATTTCCGGATTGTCCCGATCAGATAGTTGGAAGACGGGTTCGTCTCAATGCCAATCCCCCTGTCCACCAGCTCCCGGATCATCTTATCCTGGATATTCCTCACCAGTTCCGCATAACCGCACGGTACTTTAAATAATATCGTCTGCGCGCCCCTCTCTCTCACCCGCCTGTCATAATGATAGAGCACATACAACTCTCTGTACTGATCAACTCTACGTATCGAATCCGCCGCCGCTTTGTTAAACCGATAGCGGTCCGGCTTATGCAGCGGAACGACCGCCAGTCTCCGCAGAAAACTGTCACGATCCGCCAGGTAGGCGGACGGTTCGTCGCCCCGCAGCATCCAGCTGTTGTAATAATCCGGATAACGGAACATCGTCCCGGTCCCCTTAACTCTCCCGCCGTAGATCTCATGAAACAGTTCATAAAACATTGTCTCTAATATACTCTTTAACGCCCCGTCCAGCGGACAGCCGTATTGCTCCTGTTTCACGAGCAGCCACGCAATATCATCCAGCAGATCCTGCTTCGGCATCACGACCCGGTTCCCCTTGAACTGATAATAATCAGCGGCACTGATACCGAGCGCAAGTGCATGACCGAGCCGGCAGCCCCGAGACAGCCCGCAGAAAAGCACCGCCTCATCAATCGCCCGCAGTCCGTCCACGATGTCAAGAAAATCTTCGCCCGCATGGTACGTGGCCATCAGACTGTGTGCCCGCTCTCTCCTTACCGGTGGATGATAGTCAAGCAGATAACGGAAATACCGGGCAAATACTTCCGGCCGACAGCCGATCTCATTGGCGCAGGCATCAATGCCCCTGACAGATTCGCCCAATCCGCCTTCTTTTTCCAAAAGCGCCACAATAGCGTCTGTCTGCCTCGCTGTCCTGCTGCGCACGGCGGCATTACGCGGCTCTCCGGGCCGATAAGTCTCTTCCCTCTGTTTCGGAAAGTGCAGAACAAAAAACAGCTTTTGCTCAATGTCATCTTCCGCCGTCGCTCTGATCTTTTCATTGATCTTCCTCGCCAATCCGCCGGCGTCCATCGCCGGACAAAGTCTTGCTTCCAGAGAGACGATATTCTGATTCTGAAACGAGGCATTGACCGCCAGACGGACAAGCTCGCTTTCATATTCCTTTTTTCCTTCCACAAAGTATTCCTTGCGCAGTTCATATTCGCTGAAATTAGCGAAACCGACCATGCGGTTGACCTGAATCATCTCGCTTCTGAAATACGTCCGCAGGACAAGATAGCGGTAAAATATATTTTTATCGTACGCAGAAAAGGCCTCGGCCCCTGTTCCCAGCGCGCTCCGGTAACACGCATAAAGGAACCTCCGCTCACCGGCCAGCAGACGGCACGAATTATTGTTGCTGTCGTACGAATCCTTCTCCAGCGCATAGTCGAGCACCGCGCCGCGTTCATTGACCGCGCCGTACAGCATTCCTGCCAGGCCGATCATCTCCTGTAACCCGGACAGGCATTCCCAGATAAAGACATTCCGCTTTTCTACCTTTAATAACAGGTTGCCCACATTTTCCAGCAGATAGTGATCCCTGTGCAAAACACTGAACAAATACAGGCGGTAGAGCGCCGCCTCCTGACAACGTCCATAGAATCTCTGTCTCTCTGACCGCTCCACATAGTCATGCTGTAATATTGTTTCAAATCTGGCAAACGCCCGGCCACGGTCTTCGATCTGATTCATCAGGCAGCTCCAGTTGAGCTCAAATATCTTCGTCGATCCGTTCAGGTGAAAATGATTTTCCGCCAGTCCCCGCTTCAGAATATGATCGAGCCGCATATCGTTACTGCCGATGATCGGTTCCCAGGCGAAGAATCTGGTCCTCATTCCTCTGCGTATGTCCTCGGCTGCCAGCAGCGCACAGGTAAAGACTTCCTGCCCGAGCTGGAAGGAGATCTCCCGCCAGCGCAGCATTTCATTCAGACGGCATTTGACGGCATTCCCCTGCAGACAGAGCAGTCTGGACGCGATCTTCACGATCAGTGCAAACAGGCTCTGCACGCCTCCTCTATCGTCCCGCATACTCTCCACAAGCAACTCATAGTGACTGCTCCTCTCATCTTCCGAGCAGGCAGGAAAAATACGTCTGGCGTATTCCAGATAGAGCGTCCGGTCCACATGTGCATAGTCATGACGCCGCCCTCCCGGTCTTTCACTTAATTGTATTTCGTCATAAGGAATCTCTTTCAGCAAGATCTCCAGATTTCCACGTTCAATATCCATCGTTCTGTCCTGTTCGCTGCGATCTCATCATTGATCCGGTCATAACATCCGTGCGGCATAAAATGTCGTTTGGTCTATCCGATTACATCTTTGATTCTGGCAATGGCTCTGTATGTATTGTGCTGTATCTCTGTGATCTCCTTTTTGGGGTCTGTCACACACAGATCGACCACTTCCTCATATAATTGGATCAGAGGCACAGGGTCAAAGCCTGCGGGAAGCTTCTTCTCTCTGAATGTATACTTCTGAATGCTGTTGCCGATAGTTTCCAGCATAAACCTCGCGTGATCCGCCGTTTTATTTTGCAGAGCACCGGAGATTGTTCGAAGTCCCCTGGCATAATCCACCTGCGCGACCGTCTGCACCTGCTGTGCAAACTCCTGCTTTTTCCGCTGGCCTTCCTCATAGCTGATATATCCTTCTTTCGCGTTCTCACTGTCACTTCCTTCTCCTGAGTTTTCTCGCAGGATCGCCGCAGCAGCCGCACATAGTTTCGTAAACAGTCTATTCATATCGATAGACACTCCTTCGATCTGTCCATCCTCTTTGATCCCGGTCGGAATCCAGAGCTGCGTCCAGTCCGCCTCTCCGGCTCCCTGCATCTTTAAATAATTCCTTACATTTTTGAAAAATAAACCATACAGGCGGTAGGTCCTGTCCTCTTTTGACTGTGTCCTTTCTTTATAATCATTGTGAATCTGACAGTACTGAAGCAGTCTGTCCGCCAGGTCCATATTGGCCGCCACGATCTTCGCCTGCCGAATGACTGGCGCATTGTGCGCTTTCATTGCCTCCAGAACCGGCTGTATTCTCTCCCGGGTGATTCCCAGCAGTTCCAGATTGGCAATCCGGTACAGATCTTCCGGATCACACAGATTGACGATATAGTTCTCAAGACTGATTTCGATTTCCACTGACGGCACCGCATAATTGTTATAGACAATGGGCGCCCGGTTCATATAGTTTTTCCTAAAATTCGTTTTGCCATTATGCGCGGAAACCAGCGCCAGAAGCAGCCAGCATACCGTCTCCGCCAGCCAGTGTTCGTCCTCTATTTTTGAAACATAAGCTTGAGAAGCATCTTTTTCCGGCACAGATAACGAATTCTCGCTGTCATGGAGCACAGAGGCGGTCTCATTCCAGCCCCGCAGCGCAGGAATAAAAAACCGCTCCCGGTTCATCATATGCTGGTTCTGCCTGATCGTGACCGCAGGCAGTAATCCGCCCAGCCGATTCCCCCACAGGAAACCGCCAGTAATGGAGAACGGGATCTTGCCGTTCGCACACAGTCTTGCATTGAGCAAGATCGTATAATAGACTCTGATATAATAAAACAGCCGCCAGTCTTCCCGTCTGGTCCGAAAACGTGAGACTGATGCCAGCCGCTCCGCCACAAAGGAAAGACTCATATTCGGAAACTCACAGAGGGAATTTTGATACAGATCGTATTCCTGCTTTGCACTGTCCAGCAAGCCGTTCAGATACATACCGATGTTATAGTTTCTCACACTGTCGGCATTTTTCATAATTTCCAGAAACCACTCCAGCCGCTCCCAACTAATATTTTTCTTCAGCATTCCCTCTGTAAAATAAGATTGGAATGTATCAATATTATCCAGTCTTGTCTGATCATCATCCGGCGTCGGCGTTGGTGTCGGCATCGCCATCAGCAGGGAAGCCAGGTTCACAAATTCCCGCAGATTGGCAGACACAAAATAGGAAGGCCCCTCTTCGGGCGTCACAAAGTACATCCCTGTCTTTTCCCGGATCAGACGCAGGATCGTCTGTTCGAGCGATTCTTCGTTATCTGCCTTTTTGCTCTCTTCCGTTGTCCGCACCACATCGTCTTTTCCCTGCTGATCCTCCCTGCTCTCCGGCACAAGGCTGACCTGATCGCTGCGAAGTTCCGGCAGATAGATTCTCCGCGCCATGGGAATGAGTTTTGTCACATACCGCTCGGCCATGTCCTTCATCTCCCGTGCGATCGAAGGGTCGTTGTTCCTTCCTGCAATTACCTGTTTAAAATCTTCCCGGTTCTTTTCCTCCACGCCCATCTGTAACTGCTCGATCCTGATGGCCATCAGAACGACCACATTCGGCAGGATCAGATACTTGCGCACCTGCTCCGCCATCTCATAGGCATGTTCATTGCACAGATCAAGGTCATCGATCGCAATCAGCAGCTTTTTGCTTTTCCAGTCCGCTGCGTCTTTCTTACTGCTGACGAGTCCCGGAAGCAGCATTAAATAATGATCGATCAGTTCCCTCAGATCCTGTTTCAGCCGCGTGCTCTGACCGAGCTTTTGCAGCTTGGACACATTGCCGGCGATGTCATACTCGTCATCCAGCATTTTTTCTTTCTTTTTAATAATCGACAGGCTCTTGTACGTTTTCGCCAGCAGGCCAATCATCTTCTCCCGCTCATACGTATCAAGTCTCTGATTGTCCGCCTCATAGGCATCGGCAAAACTCTGATAAATGTGCGCCAATACAATGTCCACAATATTGTGCACTTCATCAAACATGGAAGGGTCGATCGTCACTGCCGCATGGCTCCAGCCGTTCTCCCTGACTGCCTTGTCAAAAGAAAGGACATTTTCCTCCTTTCCGCAGTTTATGACCGCGTTCACAAAGGAGAGCATGACGCTGCTCTTCCCGCTTCCCCGCTCGCCGCAAAAGGCAATGATATTGTTCGGCGTTTCCGCGGCAAACTCCTGCTTTCTGTCCTGTTCCGCCTCCTTCTGCATCTGCCAGATCTGATTCAGATGACCGGCGGCAGTCTTATATTCGTGAAAAAACAGGCTGTCCCGTTTGATTTTCTCTTCGATATGTATCTTAAATTTTTGCGCGTCCGAAAGTTTTAACTTTATCATTTGTCGTCGTCCTTTCTCTTACAGGTTCTGCCACCGATTGCAAAACTGTAGCTCCATTCAGAATTCATTCAGAATTTCATCTGCCGTTCACATATTATAATCAGCCTGCACACTGTTTCCCCCTGCCTGCAGTCGCTTCGCCGCCAGTGTATACAATCTCTTTTTTACAATCAGATATGCAGCCGTCATGCTGGCAGCCGCAAGTCCCCAGCTCACAGGATAGACCGTGAACAGCCAGCCAAATGTCCGATTAAGCGGAAAGATATAAAAGAGCCAGAAAATACGCACTCCGCACACGAAAAAGACACTTAATAGCGCCGGCAAAGCCGAATATCCCAACCCCCGGAGGGTGCCTGACATCACCTCGATGACCATATTGACCACTTCAAAGCCCGCGATCAGCATAATGCGCACAGAGGCGATCTCGATCAATGTCTGATCCGTCGTGAAAAGTCCCGCCAGCGCCTCCCGGAAGACGACCATCAATACAGAGGCCAGCGCCGTGACGAGAAACCCAAGTCCCAGACACCACCTCGTGGACTCGGCGCAGCGCCTTAACTTGCCTGCCCCCAGGTTCTGACTGTTAAACGTAATACTCGTCTGACCAAAGCCAGCCACGATATAGTAACCAAACGTCTCCACGTTGAGGCCGACGGTCGCTCCCGCCACCACATCGGAGCCGAGACTGTTGACTCCGGACTGAATGACAATATTGGCCGCATTGAACAGCATTCCCTGTATCGCCGCCGGAACGCCGATCATCAAAATCGCCTTTGCATCTTTTCCGTATATGCGCACCGACCGCAGCCTGACTTTGAGCACGCCCTCCTCCCTCATCAGAATCATGAAAAGAATGAGCGCACTCATAATATTGGAAATCAGCGTGGCGAGCGCCACACCTTCCACACTCATACCACAGGCCAATACAAAAAACAGATTCAGTCCGATATTGATCACTCCCGTGGCCATCAATACAAATACGGGCGTTCTCGTATCGCCGCCCGCGCGCAGGATCGCAGCCTCAAAATTATAGAGCATCAGAAAGAGACTGCCGGAAAAATAGATGCGCAGATAAGTGACTGCCAGATCCATCACATTATCCGGCGTACTCACGACTTCCAGTAAAGGTCTGGTGATGCTCTCACCCACCGCCATAATAACCAGCCCTGCAAGGACGGCGATGGCTATGGATGTATGTACCGCCTCTTTAGTCTTTTTCCGGTCTCCTGCGCCGATATGTCTGGCGATAACGGCGTTGGCTCCGATCGCCAGACCGGAAAACAGTGTGATAAACAGTGTGACGATCGGACCTGTGCAGCCCACCGCCGCCAGCGCGTCGTTGCCGACAAGCCGTCCGACGACGGCAATATCCGCCGTATTAAACAACTGCTGCAATACATTCGTGACGACAATCGGCAAGGCAAACAATAAAATCTTATCCCAGAGACTGCCTGTCACCATATCCATCTGACCATTCTTTTTATGGGAAAATTTTACATCAGAATATTCTGTTTCATTCTCCATCTCCATCAATATCCCCCTCTTCGCCTGATCTGCAGTCCTGATTTTCTCCTGCATTCTCATCATAGTACAGCGTCAACGGACGGTCAATGACTTTTGCTCTCTCCTGGGAAAAACAACGGAGAAGCCCCATGACTGTCACACAGTCACGGGGCCTCTCCGTTCACACAGCTATCATGATTCTATTAATACCAGCAGTTTTCCTGTAATATCCGCCATCTGCATCGACACTTGCTTTGAGTCATGAGAAATCTTTACATTTTCCTCCACGACGCCGGATATTCTCTCCAGTTTCTGAACCGCTTTGAAAACGCTTTCAACATTCTGTTTTACCATGCTTGTAATCTGTTCTATATCATGGTTGGCCTTCTCAATGTTTTCCGCAACAATATCAAATGCGTTCACCGTCTGATCAGTAATCTCTCTTCCCTCTTCCACAGCCTGTATGGAATTGGTAATCAGCTCATTCGTCTCTTTTGCCACCCGCGCACTCCTCTCCGCAAGCTCCCCGACCTGTGTCGCCACAACGGCAAACCCTTTTCCCATCTCACCGGCTCTGGCAGCCTCAATGGAGGCATTCAGAGAAAGCATATTCGTCTGCTGGGCAATGGAATCAATCTCATCAATAATCTTTTCGATTGCGATCGACATTTCACTCGTTCTCTTCATGGAGCCTTTGAGCAATTCTATCTTAGACTGCGTCTGCGCCATTTTTTCTGCGATCCCGTCTGTCGCCGCCAAAGCACTTTCAGAAGCACTGGCGCTGTGGTTCAGCTCCTGGGTCAGTTGATTCATGATCTGCTTCAAATCTGCAACCGCTTTTTCCTGCTCCCCGGTCCCGTCATGGATGCTGTCCGCATTCCGCAAAGTCTCTCCCGACACTTCATTCAGGTCAATACAGGCATTTTTCACATTTTGGATCAGATTATGGTTATTCGCCACATCATCTTTCTGCTGTTCCAACAGCCTTTCATTTTCCCGCATATTCCGGCAGATACTGCCAACCATCTTATTGATGCTTTCTGAAAGCTGCACGAACTCCGGATTGCCCTGCTCATTGACGACAACGTCAAATTTTCCACCGGCAATCTCTTTCATGGAATTAACAATACGATTGATTCCCTGAACGATCTTACCATCCACAGTCTGATTGATTACAATGAGTAACACACCAAATATGACCAACATGCTCAGCGATACTACCAACATCTGGCTGCCACGGGCATCATAATATTCGTTCGCAGGCATAAAAGTACCGATGACCCAGCTATTGTGCCGCTCCGCCACATAATAACCCCTGATGCCATCGATAACGGCCTTTCCGCTTCCGGTAAGTTCAGCGGGAAATCCTGCAGAGACAGCGGACGTACCGATCAGCTCCTTGTTCTGATGCGCCGCGATCTCTCCGTTTTCTATATTAATCGCATACACATATCCTTTTTTCCCAAAATCTATATCCTGCAGGACTCTGGATATTTCCGTACCAGCCAGCATATTTTCCAGAACTTCCGGTTGTACACCCACCTGTACAAGCCCTCTTGCATCCTTTCTTGCCACGCCAATATACTGCATGACTGTTCCTTCCGCAACATTAACCTGCGGCTCCTGTACGATCTCGATAGAAGGGTCATCCACGATGACCATAAAAGCATTGGACTGCTCACCGCTCTTCATATCAAATCCTATGTACGCTTCTATCGTACTGCTCGTAATGATCCCATTCTCATCAATAATATGTAACTCATTGACCATCAGACGGTCTTTGATTTCATTGAGTTTTGCCATATCGCCTGCAATCGTATCATCCATGACAAGCATATCCGCAAAGGCCCTCGTCTTGGCAAGGTTGTTTTCACCGAGATTTACCGTAAGATTTTCGATATTTTCCTCGTTAATGCGCATCCTTTCTTTCACCATCGCCAGTTTGTCCCCACTGGATGCAGTATTTTCTTTTTGGTTGATTACTGTCTGCAATGCAAAGATAACGCTGATTGTGATGACGAGTCCCGCCAGCATATAGAGAAACAGGCGCCTGGTAAACATTTTTTTCATTGGATGGGTTTCCTTCCTTTTGTGTTTTATAGGTTTTGTCGTGTAATGCCTAAAAAAAGGTAAAAAAAATAAACATACCGATCAATATCGGCAATGTTTTCTCCCCTGTCTCTATCATATAACAAGACATCCAAACCGTCAATGACTTTTGTCATATTCATGGCACCTGGTTTCGTCATACTAAAAATTACATTTTATACGGTCTGTACATAACCGCTGACAGGAAAGACTGCCGCCTCTGATAAATCTTCTTACGGCGGCCTTTCCTGTCAACGTCTGCCTGTTTATTTCGTCTCCAGTTTTCGGTTAATGGAAATTGCCACTTTCTCCCTGTAACTGCTGACTGTCTCCCGATTATTTGCAGAATAGCAGGAAAACAGCATATCCAGCACATAAAGCTGCGATACGATCGATTCGAACGTCCCCCCTGTAATCGGATTCTCCGGTGCACTCGTCAAAAGCACGCAGTCCGCTATTTCGGCGATCGGTGAATTTTCATGATTGGTAATGGCAATAATCTTGCTGCCGCTGTCTCTGGCGAGCATCAGCGCATTGTAAAGGTCATGCGTGGTTCCTGAGACAGAGATCGCCACAACCACATCTTCCGGAGACATAATCGCAGCCTGGATTGTCTGAATATGGGAATCTCTGACTGACTTGCTCCTTCTGCCCATACGGATAAAACGTGTCTCCGCAATTTCCGCCGCGATCCCGCTGCTGCCGGCCCCATAAAAGTAGACCTGTTCGTTCACTCCCATCAATGCCACAGCCTGTTTTAAATGTTCACGATTGACACAGGCATCCGTATTTTGGATGACGCGGATCATTTTCTCCGAACCGATACTGTTGTCCGCCTCTCCCGCTCTTCCTGTTTTATCCTTTTCCTCATCCTGAGCGCTCTCAATCGCCATGCTCAGTTTCAGATCCTGAAACCCTCTGAAACCCATTTTCCGGCAGAACCTGATAATACTCGCTTCCCCAAGTCTGAGCTGCTTTGACAGCTCCAGCAATGTCATATTGATCAGTGTATGCCTTTGGTCCTGGAGAATGAAATTCGCTATTTTTTTTTCCGTTTTGGTTAATTTCGTGTAATTGCTGTCAATAATATCTGTTGTATTCATCCGCCACCCCTTTATATGTTATATTTTTGCATTATATATTATAGCGATAGTAAAAGATATATAAATACTGTATTTTCTCTGAAAATCTGTTAAAATAAGATTAGCGCTCCGATTCGGAAAGGAATCAAAATGAAAATAAAAAATTTAATAGAACAATTAACAGCAGATGCGCCGTGGGTCAATTACAATGAAACACGTGACATTATCCTCTGCGGCAGTGAGGACATGGATGCTGACCGTATCGGCGTATGCTGGGTAGCAACAAACAAGGTCATTGATCAGGCAATCGAAAAGGGCATCCACTTTATTATCAGTCATGAAAATCCCTTTTACCATATGACGACCGGCCCCAAGAAGCTCGCACACGAAAGTGTTAAGCGAAAACTTGCACGTCTGAACGCACACGATATTACTGTCTATCGCTGTCATGACCTGTGGGACATGATCCCCGAAGTTGGCGTGGCCGATATGTGGGCGAAACGTCTCGGCTTTGATTTCACCCGGGTAACTTCCTCCTATATCCAGCACGCGACGATTCCGGAGACAACCGTCAGAGAGCTTGCTGCCCATGTTGCCGACTGTCTGAAACAGGACGGAGAGAACGGTGTCTATGTCTTTGGAGATGTCGATAAAAAAGTATCTGCCATCGGCATGGGGACCGGCGCCGCCACCGATATTTTCAAAATGCTCGACAAACAGCACTGCGACGTATGTATTGTGGCTGATGACGGAATCTCCAATTTTTATCAGGCCCAGTATGCGATTGATAATGATCTCCCTCTGATTGTCGTCAACCACTCCTGCTGTGAGATTGCGGGAATCAAAAGTATGGAACAGTATTTACAGAACCGTTTTCCGGAGCTGTCCGTCTCTTATCTGGAAGAAGGGTATACTGTCACACATATCTGTGTATAAGAGACAGTCTTATTCATAAAAAATCGTTTTCTATTTATTAAAAAGGAGCTGGTGCAATCGTCTGTATCAGCTCCCTGTTATCTCAGCCTTTCTTTCTGAATTCCTCATATTCTTTTATAAACTGTTTCATATCCTCTTCTTCCTTAAAAACGCGATAAGGGAGCAGGATCGTCCCGCCGGGATAGCAGAAAGCAAACTGACTTTTTAATGGCAGCATTGTCACAATATCAGAATAAGCGATCTTTGTTTTTTTATTTTTGTCAGAATATTCGATTTCCCGCTCGCCAAAATGATAGGTGACTTCTTTAAATTCTTTGACATTCATCCTCGGCAGAAATTTTTTTCTGATCTTTCCTCTGATGTATCTTCTCCATACTGCCGAAGCGCCGTACAGTACCCACACTACGGCAAGGGCAATGATACTTGATACAAACAGCCATGATTTGATCTTCAGAATCAGCACCCCTGTCACAAGCAGCGCCGGAACGCTTGTCAACAGAAACCAGCGGTATCCCCGCATCATCTTTGAGTAGCTGATCTGACAGCTCAAATACTCAACATATTCTTCTTCCTGTAATGTTACATGAAATGTTCTGTCCATCTCTGACTTTTCACCTTTTTAAGAAAGGGCTGTCATAAGACAGCCCCAAACTCCTATCTGTTATGGTATTTCTTATTGCAGTTCGCAAAACGTTCCGTGATCAGATGAGGCCTTGTAACCGCACTGCCGATGGAAACCATATCGGCTCCCGCCTCCAGCACTTCCTCAAGATCATGCAGTTCCCAAATGCGGCCTTCTGCATTGACCGGCAGAGAAACCTGTTTTTTGATCTCTCTGATCAATCCTACATTCGGTCCGTCCGTAGCGCCGTCAAGAGAATTTCTCGTATACCCGGCAAGGGTGGTGGAGATAATGTCCACACAACCTGTCTCCGCAGCCTTAACAGCCTCTTCCAGCGTTGCCAGATCAGCCATGATCGCAATGTCAGGATAAGCGTCTTTGATCTGGTGCAACAGATTATCCAATTCCGCAAATGGTCGGCAGTCACGGATCGTACAATCCAGCGCCACAATGTCGCAACCCGCCTCAATGATCTCTTTCGCAGATTCAAATGTCGGTGTAATGAATATCTCATCCAGTGGATTGCCGTCTCCGAATTTCTTGTTAATACCAATGATCGGCAGATCACAAGCCTCTTTCACTGCACGGATGTCCTGCGCCCAGCAGGCGCGAAGCCCATTGGCTCCGCCCATCTGTGCACACAGCGCCATCGCTGCCATATACTTCGGCCCGTACAAAGGGGTATCTTCATAAGCCTGGCAGGAGATCACCAGTCCGTGTAATAACTTTTCTACTGTTTTGTGCATACGTTTTCCTCCTCCCGGCCGGTTTTAAACCGTCAGAACCGTTGTCACATAGCCTACAATAGCAATAATGAGGAAGAGCAGCATCATTTTGTTGACTGACCATTTTTTCTTTACCATCAATACATATGCAATCATGGATACGATCAGTACGGAAAGTCCCGGAAGCAGGGAATTGAGAATCGCTCCAATATCAACGGACAAATCACCGCTCGTATACACGAGTCCAATATTTACATGGGTATAGGAAGCTGTGACCGCACCGACGACAATCAAACCTACCGTCTCGGCTGCTTTTGTCACCTTATCCTTGATACCGCCCGCCAGCACCATCTCGGCTGCATTGGCACCGGTTTTAACACCATAGGAGAATAAGAACCATGTCAGCGGGAACATAACGCCAAGGAACACAATAATGTAGAACAGAGGCCCGATAATCTCGCCGTTACCGCACAGACCAAGGGCAATACTCAAAAGGATCGGGCACAGTGTGCCGGGAAGCAGGGAATCACCGATACCTGCAAACGGTCCCATCAGAGCAGTTTTGATGGAGTTGATAAACTCAGGCTGCACGTCTCCGCCCTGTGCCATCTCATGCTCCATACCAAGTACAATACCAGGAACGATACTGCCAAGGAAAGGCTCCGTATTAAAGAAGATAGAATGGCGCTCCAGCATCTCTTTCTGCGCCTCTACATCACCCGGATACAGCTCTTCTCTCACATCGGCAAGCATCTTTACGATTGCCGGACCTTCCATACGCTCGAAGTTCTGAACGGACAAGTTCCAGAACATCCAGTTCCAATAAGATTTGCGTATCGCTTTCTTACTTAAAGTTCTCTTTTCTTCGCTCATCTTCTCACGCCTCCTTTTCCGACATCTGATATTTCAGATATGCAATTACCAGTGCAAAGATAACGATCGGAATCATGCCCAGTCCCATAACGGATACCAGCACAAATCCAAGTACAAAGTAGATCAGATCCAGATCTTTCTTAACAAGTGTACGCATCAGCAGCATAAATCCAACGAGAGGAAGCATATTTGCGAAAATCTGCAAAATATCTGTCAGCCATACAGGCATCATCTCGACAAGGGTTGCTACCAGATCCGCACCAAAATAATTGATAATCAGGATCGGGAAAAACCGCAGCATAATATTCGTAATCTGACCAATAATCGGGATTCTTGCCGCTTTGTCCAGTTCACCGCTGTCAATATAAGCGTCCTGTTTATGTACAAAAAACAGATTGATTGCACACAGACCATAGACTGCAAACACACCAAGCGTAGACAGCGGTACTGCCAGCGCCAGTGCGAACTCCTGTCCTGCTCCCGCAGCCATAGCCAGCGGTATTCCAATCCAGGAAGCAAAGTTTACGTCAGCCGGCATTGCACCGCCCGGCGTAACAAGGCCGATATAGAGCATCTGAATTGCCGCGCCCATGATAATACCGGTCTGTACATCACCCATGATAATACCAATCACCATACCGGATACAAGCGGTCTGCCCAGTGTATACCAGCCGCCCAGTCCACCCGATAATACCGGGCAGTAAATAGAACTCATCCAACCAAATAATGCTAATAACAGAGCTTGAAATATACTCATAGTGCCCTCCTTTTAAAATTTATCTTTCACTTCATCCCATTCGATCAGTGCCTGTTCAGGAACCTGACGGAAATATACATGCGCACCCATGCTCACTGCTTCTTTAACAGCGTCGCCTTCACTCTGGATCAGGTTAATTGCCGGATGAACGGCAATGGAGCCTTTTCTCTTCGTCATAGGACCCACATTCAGTTCCTTCGGAAGCTCATCCATCGCTTTTAACAGTTCCACATAAACGATAGGACTCTTCATCAATACCATTGTCCTCACGTCATTTGTCAGAGCTTCTTTAATCTTTGGCAGGGAATCCTGAATGGTAAACACATCCGCTTTCATATTGGACGGAACTGCCGTTTTAAATACTGTTTTCAAAACTGCATTGGTTGCAGTAAAATCATCAACTACAATAATCTCCTGAATATCATACGACTTCACGATAACAGTCATACACTGTCCATGAATCAAACGATCATCACAACGAACTAAAGCAATCATTCTGTCCCTTCCTTTCTAACCGAACATTTCTTTCATCTTCACAATTTTCATATTTTCCTTCGCATTCGAGAGGGCTCCTTCCAGAAGAGCGTCGTAATCCTCATAATCCTCTCTCTCTGACATGATCTGCAAAAGCATGGGAAGATTTACCCCTGTGATCACGCTTGTGTCGAATGCGGCCAATGCTGCTGATGAAGCATTAAAAGGAGTTGCCCCGAAAAGATCTACACAGACGATATATTTCTCGTCGTCCTGACGATACTTTTCTGTTATTTCCTTGACCCTGTCACTCAGGGCAAGCATGTCTTCTCCCTCCTGAAAACAAACCACATCGAAACATTCCTGCTCACCCAAGATCATCTCTACGGATTTACGAATCCCATCAGCGAAATCCGAATGGGTGCAAACAATAACACCTAACACTCACTACACTCCTTTCTAAAAAACATTTTGCGCTCCGGTTTTTTATTTTTTTGAAGTATTACTCCATAGACAAAATATAGCATACATCTGCATACCTGTAAAGTATTTTTTATAATTATTTTATCAAAATTACACAAAAATTTTCCAGGTATTTTATAAAATGGAAAGATATACCTGATCCACTCCGGTTGTCTTATTCTTTACACTCCATTTTTATATATGATTTTCATATTTTGAATATATATTCAGAAATTTTATTTATATATTCTAATTTATCATATAATTATTTCTGTTTTTATAGATATGCAAACATTTTTCCATCAATCAAATAGCGAAAAAAATATGTCCGGCCTGTCACAGCCAGACATATCTTTTCAAAATCTGTTGCACGGGCGAAAGATAAGCACGTCCAAACAGGTTCAGATGATTCAGAAGATGGTAGAGATGATACAGGTCCAGCCGGTCGGCATAGCCCGGCTGCAGCGGCATTACTTCCCTGTAAGCGTCATAGAATCTCCGGGGAAATCTTCCGAAAAGCTCTGTCATTGCAAGATCGGTCTCAGCATGTCCCACATAAGCCGCCGGATCGATCAGCCACACGTTTCCGTCCGCTCCCGTCATCACATTTCCGGACCACAGATCGCCATGCAGCAGGGACGGCTGCCTGGGCTCATCGAGTATGTTCTCCAGCTGATCCAGCAGTCTGCCTGACCGCCGGAGATCTGCCCGCTCAAAATATGCGGCGGCCGACCGAAGCTGAGGTTCCAGTCTGCAATCCCGGAAAAACGCAGTCCAATTATCACAGGCGGTATTGATCTGGCGGCTTGCGCCGATATAATTGTCTTCTGCAAAACCATACCTTCCGCCAGGTACCAGCTCCGCTGTCGGCGCCCGGTGCATGGCGGCAAGCTCACGACCGAACGTTTCCCAGTAATCCGCAGCGCGGTCCCTGCCCGCAATATATTCCAGCAGCAAAAATGCGTAGCCGCCGTTGCCCTCATCTGTCCCACAGCCGAGAACACGCGCTGCTGCGATAGCCCCGGTTGCAGCGATCACCCGCAGTCCTGCTGCCTCCGTCGTGAAAAAGGACAGATTTTCCTTTCTGTTCGTTTTCATAAAAACCAGACTTCCGTCATGTAATTCCAGCCGGTACGCCTCATTGATGTCACCGCCGGAGACCGGCACAAACCGCACGATCTTCCTGTCCTCTCCCAATATTGAACAGATCGCCTGCCGCAGTGACGAATATATGTCTTTCGTTGAAATAGTCATGATGATTCTCCTTCCTGCTCGAAGAGCGGGTACATTCCCTCTTTTGTGAAAAACAAGTTCCCTGCAGTTTTCACTGGCACATTACAGGAGCGCCTCCGTAAATTCCCTCGGGTTTTCGATCATCGCAGATCGATATAGCTGATTATAAAGGGTGTTGTAAGTATAAGGTCAAGAGATTTATACAAATTTTTATTTTTTCTCGCTTGTCGGCATGTGATTTATGACAAAATTGACCGGATAGATTGTAAGCAATTTCGAAAAATGATAAAATTATAACACTAAAAATTACATGCAACGGAGAGAGTTATGAAAAGAAAATATTATTTATGGCTCCCAGCCTTTTTGTCGATCGCATTATTATCCGGATGTCAGAAAAACAACTCTGATCCCAAAGAGCAGACAACCAATTCCGATGCGGTCAATCTGACTGTCTGGGGCGCCGAGGAAGATGAAGAACTGCTCCTACAGATCATCGACAGTTTCAAAGAAGAATACCGGGAGCAGGCCAATTTCGTGATTACTTATGAACCGCAGAGCGAGAGCCACTGTACCGACGCTCTGATGGAAAACCTTGAGCAGGGAGCTGACGTCTTTGCCTTTGCCGACGACCAGCTGAATACGCTCGTCGCTGCCGGCGCGCTGGAACCAGTCGAAAACGCCCAGGAATTTATCAATGCCAACCTGCCGGAAGCCGTCCTGGCGGCATCTGTCAATGATACGTTATATGCACTGCCGCTGACGGCGGACAACGGCTACTTTCTATATTATAATAAACAATATTTTTCGGAAGAAGACATCAAGTCTCTGGACCGAATGCTGGATATTGCCGCCGAACAAGGCAAAAAAGTGTCTATGGAATGGTCCTCGGGATGGTATGTATATTCTCTGTTTGGCAACACCGGACTCACGGTCGGCCTGAACGATGACGGTATCACCAACTATTGCACCTGGAACAGCACGGACGGCGCTGTCAGAGGCATCGATGTCGCACGCGCCATGTCAGGAATGGCGCAACACCCGGGATTTATCAGCACGGATGACGCCGGATTTCTCGAAGGTGTCAAAAACGGGACGATCATTGCCGGAATCAACGGTGTATGGAACGCCGTTGCCGTGGAATCCGCATGGAACAGCGGTTTCGGGGCAGCGAAACTGCCCTCTTATACCTGCGCCGGACAACAGATCCAGATGGCATCCTTTTCCGGCTATAAACTGATCGGTGTAAACGCATATTCCAAGCACCGTGACTGGGCGGCGAAACTGGCGGAATGGATTGCAAATGAAGAGAATCAAAAGCTCCGCTTTTTACTGCGCGGTCAGGGACCATCCAATATAACCGCTGCTGCTTCAGAGGAAGTGCAAAGCTCCCCCGCAATCATGGCGCTGCTCGAGCAGTCAGAATTTTCCTCTCCGCAACGTATCGGCGGCAACTTCTGGGAACCCGTGGCTGCCTTTACCGAAAACATGCTGGCAGGGAATCCCAAAGGAGAAAGCCTTCAGGAACAGCTCGATATTATGGTTGAGGGAATCATTGCCCCATAATACCCCGGATATATAGAAACGCAAAGGAGTATTTATCAGTTATGATGAAAAATATCAGTCTTAAACACCGCCTGATCATACCGATCGTTATTCTCGGAATCGTCGCGCTTTTATCAAATATTCTGTCCATTATCAACATTCACAATGTGAACGCAAGCGCATCCAATATCGCTGACAATTATATGAATGGCAAAAGCCAGCTGGCTGAGATCAGCCAGTCTGCAATGGACATTCATAAAATGGCGCTGAGTCACATCGTTGCCACTGATTATAATACGATGATCGTCCTCGTGCAGCAGATCAAAGAGCAGGAAGCGCTCCTGGACGAAAAGCTCATTCTCTACGAACAGTATGTGCTCCCCGAGGATCAGCCTCAATATGCAGCACTTCTGGACGATTACGCTTCGTTTAAACACGCGCTCGTCCACCTCGTCTGTGCCAGCGCCAGTCACAAGACTCAGGATGCCTATGCTCTCGCCAACGGCGATGTAGCCTCCGCCGCCGAGGCCATAGAAGCGGATATTGATGCGCTGAACACTTCTATCAACGATCAGACAGCCCACGCAAGGACACGGCTTTCTATTGTGTACATAGTTTCCCTGGTCGTCGGTATCGCTGCAGTCATTGCCTGTATCCTGCTTGTACTGGCAGATCTGAAACTGATCAACAATTACGTCGTACTGCCGATCAAAAGCATCATCGGGACGATCCGTGAAAGTTCCGGCCGTATCAACAACATGACCGGAGAGGTTCTGAAAAGAACGCAGGATTCTAAGGGCAGCGCCGCCAGTCTCTCCGCCCTTGCCCAGCAGTTATCAGCGACAATCCAGGAAGTGGCCGGCAATGTATCTCTCATCAACGACAACACCGAGACTGTCAGCCTTGATGTACAGAATATTGTAGAAGAATGCGGTGACATCACCGCCTACACCACTGATATGAACGCACGCGCAGACGCCATGCAGCAATCCGCCCGGGACAGTGCGGAGACTGCCAGCGCCAAAGCATCAGAAATCCTCTGCGCTCTCAATGATGCCATTGAAAAGAGTAAAAGTGTGGATCAGATCAAAATACTGACCGATGACATTCTCGCCATCGCCGATCAGACCAGCCTGATCTCTCTGAATGCCTCCGTCGAAGCAGCCAACGCCGGAGACGCCGGCAAAAGTTTTGCGATCGTTGCCCGCGAAATCCGTAATCTCTCTAATTCCAGCCAGGAAGCGGCCAACCGAATCCAGTCGATCAACAGTGTGATCACCGATGCTGTATATAATCTGGCCGAAAATGCCCAGCATCTGATTGATTATATGAATCAGTCGGTTCTCACTGAGTTCCGGTCATTCGTCCAATCCGGCAGCCAGTATAAGCAAGACGCCGCTTATATCAGACAAACGATGGATCAATTCCATGAGCGTACCGAGCGTCTGAAAAGTTCCATGTCCGGAATTGCAGAATCCATCAGCACGATCACAAATGTCATTGATGAAGGCGCCAGCGGCATTACCGGCGTCGCCGGCAACACACGGGATCTCGTGGAAGATATGGAAGACATCACACAGCGCATGGGAACCAATCAGGAAGTCATAGAAGAACTGGAAAAAGAAACGCTTGTATTTGACAACCTGTAACAATAAAATTATAAAGATAATTCAAAGAGGGCAGGAAATCCTGCCCTCAAACTGTCAATATGTTCCTGTACGAAACACCTGTCAACGTAACTCATCCCTTTTCTTAACGATCTGGTAAAAATCTTCCTTCGCAGTTTCATATTTGGAAGGATCCCGCAAAATAGCCGAGGGATGGTATGTCGCAGTCAGCGCACAGCCTTTACGGCATATCCATGTACCATGTTGTCTGGTAATCTTAAAATCCGGCGAAATAATACGCTGTGCAGCGACACGGCCAAGACAGACAATGATTCTCGGTTTTAAAAGAAATGTCTCATACTTCAGAAAAGGAAAACATGCCGCCTTTTCCTCTTCCTCCGGATCACGATTCCCGGGCGGATGACATTTCACAATGTTGGTTATGTAAATTTCCGTTCTGTCCAGTCCGCAGTCCCTCAAAAGATCATCCAATATCTCCCCGGAACGCCCGACAAACGGAATTCCCTGCCGGTCTTCCTGTCCTCCCGGCGCCTCCGCGATCAACATTATATCCGCCTGAAAATTTCCACGGCCCATAACCGGCCGCTGCCTGGTCCGGCTCAGCGGACAGAGGGTACAGACAGCGACATATTGTTCAATATCGTTCCAGGTACACTGCATAAGGACGCTCCTTCTGTGATCGTTATTGACAAATAAAATAGGTCCAGTACATCCAGAAAAACCCTGCGCTCCATATGGTACATAGAATACTAATAATCATAACCTTCCAGCCTTTGGCTCCTTTTCGTTTGCTTACCATGGACATAATCAGTCCGATCAGGGCCAGGATTACTCCGGCAGGAGGAAAGAAAAATGCAAAAAATGCTCCGGCAATGGAAATGCCTGCACCGATAATTCCGAAACCTTCATTGTTCTCCGCTTTGATCAGATCGTCCACACCCGGATTTTCGGCTGCAACACGCTGCGCCAGAGATAAGAGAAAGCGTTCAAAATCAACACATTCCTCCTGTTGCATGATGTTGACCGGATACCAGCGGCTTCTCCGCAGATTTTCCGCATCCATAAACAGCTCAATGAGCGTATGGCCCTGCTTATCGCCCAGCCAGACTTCTATGCGCTTTACCACACCATCTTTTTTCTTCGTCCTGACCGTCACTTTTCCCAACCGTTCCGGCGTAACAATGCTCGGCTGGCCAACCTGGACCTGACGGGTTTTTTTGTCAATATATAAAGGGGCAATGCACATTGTCTGATTCTGATATGTCACAACATAGCGGTAATAAGTGGTCCTGACGCTGCGGCCATACGACTCCCGCTCTTCCCAGTGGGCATAGATTGTCCTGCGTTCTCCGCCTTCGGCCAACAGCAACTCCGCCGCCCTGCGCACACGCTCCTTATCCTCACCACTTTGCGCCGCCTTGCGGTTGCTGACTTTTCTCATCAGTTTCACGCAGACAAACACCGCCAGGATAAATACAAAAAAAAGTAGTAGTAACAAGTTTTCCATAGTGATTCCTCATATGTAGTCATAGAAACGAACTGCTGCCATATCATTAATTTTCCGCTCCGGCCATGAGAAGCTGCTCCACGATCTCCGTAAATCCTGCTTCTGTCGCATAATAGAGCGCACTGTGCTGCTCATTGTCCACCGCGTTCACATCTGCACCTGCCTCCATAAGCATTGCCGTGAAATCGTTCCTGCCGCTTCTTGCCGCCAGAATCAGTGGAGTCTCTCCCCCTGTAGTCTTTGTATTAATGTCCGCCCCCGCCGCAATCAGCGCCTTTGCCACAAATAAGTCCCCGCTGTCAGCGGCAATATGAAGAGGCAGGACACCGTTCAGGTCAGCACACTCCGGCTTGGCGCCTGCGCCAAGGAGCAGCTCGGTGATCACAAGATTAGACCGTCTTACCGCCAGAATCAGCGGAGTCTCTCCCTCATCATTGACTTTATTAACACTCTCTTTATCCTTCTCCAGAAGAACTTTCACCACTTCTGCCTGTTCCTCCCAGCAGGCGTGATGAAGCGTCGTATTCCCAAAGGCATCCGTGTGCTCTTCTGTCTGCGTAAGCGCTTTTACCAGTTCACGCAGTCCGGAAGAAGAAGCATAATCTATGGCCATATGGTTGTCGTTATCTTTGAGTTTCACATCTATGTCAGGATTTTGAATGAATTTCAGCGCCGCGTCTGTCTTGCCGCTGCGCGCCATGACCATCAGCGGTGTAACCCCGTTTGTATCCGTACAGTTTACGTCTGCGCCTGCGTCCGTCAGCAGGGTAATGATCTCTGAGTTTCCCGTTTCCGCCGCATAATGGAGAGGCATACGCTCCTGATGGTTTCCCAGGTTGACATCCGCACCATTGTCCAGCAACAATTTTACAAGATCTCTGGCATTTTTCATGCAGACGTAGATGAGCGGCGTGTTACCTGACTCGTCCTGTTTGTTCACATCTACCCCGCCTCGTTTTAAAAATGTCTGCACAACACTTTTCTTGTTGTTTTTACATGCCTGTAAGAGCATATTGTCTAACTGCATCGTTTCTCCCACCTTTTGTTTATATTTTAGAATCTCATGATATTGCATCCTGCTTTCCCTGGAGCTCGATATGATATTGTCGTAAAAACCTGATACCGGCAGCCGCCTCCTGCTGGCGTCCAAGCCGTAACAGGCTAAGAGTCATAAGCCATTTCACCCGCAAAAACCCATAGCGTTCCAGACGTTTCCCACTGCCTGGAGCGAGAGGGAGCAGCGCTGCCGCTTCCCCTGTCACAGACAGCGCCTGCATAAACGGCTTTTTCTCCGATATGTCTAAGTCAGGAGGATTACCCAGAGACTGCTCTGCACGTTTCAGCTCCGCAAGAGCCTTTTCGTATTCCTCCAGCCGGTATAAGCACAGTCCGCAGTTAAACGCTGTTGTATAGGGTAGTTGCTCCGTTTTCGATTTCTCCATAACAGCTTTGGTCAGAAGCCATGCCGCAGGCAGATCTCCAACCGCCAATACACGGTATAACTCTTCGTCTTCCGTCGTATGTCCCGCCTGCTCTCTGCCTTTGCCCACAAACTCCATGATGGCTCACCTCTGAATTTACCAACTTCTGTAAGATTATATCTTATTCTATCGTCTCAGTCTTTACAAGTCAAGCAATACGGCTGGCGTAGACTGTCTCTTTTCCTACCATTCCTACTACATTTGTGGTATGATATTTTTACAGGAAAAAATATCAAAGAAAGGAAAACTTTATCATGGACGTAAAAGAATTGTCAAAATTTCTGACCGTATCTGCCACCCGCTTAAACCAAAGCAAGTTCATCCCCTGGTGGGAGGAAGATTTTGAAAACAGCATTTATTATTATAACCTCATCACGGAAGAAGAGATCGCAGAAGCGCAGGAATGCCTTGCACAATGTTCGAAAGAGACTTTGCTGGCTCCCACAGGCATCTATGGCGGTTATGGACTTACTTTGTTTCATCTTCTGGTATGGCATAACTTTTATGATGCGATAAAGGCCATGTTTGATGACGGAAGAATCTCTGACGAAGATGTAAACCTGACTGATGATAAAGGGTATGGCCTTACTCCCATTTTACTGGCCTGCTGCCGCGGTAATCTGGCTATGACCAAACTTTTACTGGATCACGGGGCCGATGCCTCCCTCTCCGACAAACGGGGCATGAATGCCTTCCATTTCCTCGCATATCCTCAGTTTGAGGGTCTGAACGATCCCTGTCAGGAAAAGACCGCAATGCAGAGAGAAGCCATTGCCCGGATTTTAACCTGTGACATCAATCAGAAAGACGCAGAAGGTTTTACCCCTCTGTCACGCCTTTTAACTTCCTCCTACTGCTCGGAATATACCTGGCCTCTGACAGAGGTTTTTCTGGACAAAGGCGCTGAAACCGATTATATCGATCAAAATGGTAACTCACTGCTGATGCTGGCCATGAAAAACGGTCATATAACCGCTGCCCTCCAGTTGATGAAACGGCATCCGGAAATGGTGGAGATGGCCAACAAGGAAGGGGTGACTCCCATCCGGCACGCCCATGAGTGGCGAAATGACGGACTCTGCCTTGCCCTTGCGGACTACGGGGCAACTCCGATTGACACAGCTCCTATGGACATCAGTGAATTGAGCCAGATTACCAGCAATGCCTTCTGCAACCACTCTCATGATGATCTGGACGGTATCAGCCTGGCTCTTTTTCTTACAGAGAAACTGATCGCTCAGGTAGACATGGATGACGATGATGAATTAGGATATGTCACAGACATTTTCCACAACGCCCTTCTGTCTGATCCAGGCTTCCGGGTATTGGACGCCTGTCATAATGCCGGACTTGATTTTACCATGCCCATCCATTTTGGCGGCAGCATCACATGCCTGCGCGATGAATGCCTTGGCACATGCTATGGAGCAAACGTTATCCGGAAAATGATAGATCTTGGCGTAGACATGGATTCCGGCGTAATAAAAGGGCTGACTCCGGCATATATCATAGCTTCCAAAGACCCCGGTTCCAGAATATATCAGGACTGTGTCAATTATCATCGCGAAGCGGCAAAAATTCTGTCCAAGCAATCTATGGAACAGTTAAACGAAAGCGGCAAAGCCGCAATACATATGGCTGCCCGGAACGGACATGCGGATATGCTGGCTGTCATGATAGAAAAAGGCATTGATGTGAATCTTTCCGAGGACTCTCCCGCCGATCCGGGAACAACCCCTCTCCACGAAGCATGCACCTATGGTCACGTTGATGTAGTAAAACTGCTGATGGATGTCGGCGCCGATGATACGATAAAAAATTCCAAAGGGGAAACACCTGCACACTGTGTGGTGTCAAGTGATCGGTATAGCCGGGAAATGACCAACGAAAAACGGGGCCTTGTATTAAAACTGCTGAAAAACCTGGATATACCGGACCAGAACGGAAGGACTCCTCTCATGCTGTTACAGCTTGCGGACCTTACCGCTCCCAAAGAACTGTTCCCGATATTCGCAGAAAAGGGTGTCGATGTGAACCACACAGACAACCTTGGCATGACTGCGCTGATGCTGAATGCAGACCATTACTGTTTCAAAGACGCCATCAAACAGTTGATTCAGGCCGGAGCCGACATCCATATCACGGATAATGAGGGCAATACGGTTCTGTATTATGCTCTGCAAAACGGAGATTCAGGTGTAGCGCGGTATCTGATCAAGAAGGGAGCCAATTATAACCAGCCAAATAATGAGGGAATTACACCTGTGCAAGTGGCCGTGGAACATGGTCTGGACACAGTGCTGGAACTTATGACAGATATAGAATAGAGGATCAGATGGTCGAATCGTAACAATATGCAGACAGCAACAGCCGGATTTTTCGAAGTCCGGCTGCATTTTTTGTTTTACCTCTGGATAATGTGTCGTAACAAGAAATAATCCTCCACTCTTTTGTAATTTTTCCAATATTGCAATGGCAATTCCCACACCTTCTGTTGGGTCTGTGCCGGAACCAAGCTCATCCATAACTACAAGGCTGTCTCTATTAACTTTTTTTAATATTTCTAATACCTTCACAATATGTGCTGATAATGCAGAAAGATTCTCTGATATATTTTGCCCATCACCTATATCACACAGAAAATTACTGTTCATACAAATTTCCGCTTTTTTACATGTCACGTGTAAACCGCATTGTGCCATCATACAATTTAATGCAACTGTCTTAATTGTAACTGTTTTACCGCCCGTATTAGGCCCTGTAATAACTACACCATCAAAACCCTGTCTCAAATTGCAGCGGCACGCACCCTGACTATTCTAAACTCAGACTTCTCTTTAATCTTATCAAATTTCAATACTTTATCTGTTTGAACCATTTTAACCCTCCTATTACAAAAAATAATTAACTGCTTGCACTTTCATATCTGTGTACTCCATATGACCAAAATGATAATGCAAAAAAAGTAAAAATACACACAATTACTACTCCAAAAAACAGACCCTTTACTGACAGTGCCCCTATAAATGCTTGTGTCGGCAACGTTGCAATGATTCCATATGGCAATACACAATAAAAAATAAACTTATAAATTCCATAAAAAGCAATCCCTGGTATTTTCAAACACAAGTCAATCGCTGTCTCCTCAATTTTCGTTAAATTGTTTACAGAGAAAACAAAAAAAGCAAAGCATCGTATCAAGAGTTCCATATCGTAGTACAGTATCGTCATCATAAAAACCAGAAACAGATATTTAATAATATGAGACCATGAAAAAACCATGCCTATTTCTTTCACCCCATACGCAATAATACATGCACTGAAAGCCAATAGCGGTATGGAACCTGGATTTATTTTTTCAAAAGTAATTCGCAATAGCGGATTTACCGGTTTGGTCAGATACAAATCCAGTTCACCTGTTTGTATTTTTTCAGGTATGGAAATCACTCCAAAAAAGTAAATTGTCATGTTAAGGGCATTGATCAAGGAAAATGTTCCTACAAAAACAAGGATTTCTCCATGCCCCCATCCACGAATTTTATCCACATGCCCGTAAATTGCCTCAAAGGCAAAAAGCTGAACCAGAAAATAACTGGTGTCAATAAAAAACGGTCCAAAGAATCCCAACCGGAATGTCATGATATGGGATAGCCTTAATTTCATTAATTCTTTCAAAAATTTAAAATTATCTTTCATATTCCTGCTCCGTCATATTTAATTCGATAATGTTCATAAGTTACTTGATTTAAAACAATAAAGAAAATGCACCATATACTTAAAACAAATAAGCCTGTCACTGCTTCATCCTCACATCTTCCTATAAACAGCATACTTGGGAGATATGTGACATAATAGAACGGCAGAAATCTCATGCTGGCTATCATCCATTCCGGCAAAAGTGCAAGGGGAATCACCGCTCCTGTCACAACTGCTGATAAATTATCCTTTATCATAAGAAAGGTACTGATCTCCTCAAATTTTAAAGTTAAAATCCCAAGGAAATAATTGAGCTGAGCCATAAACAGCAGACCTAAAACAACCATGATAATTCCGCATAGCAATATCTTCAAATTGAGTGTATGTACAATAGAAATCCGGAACAAACAAAACCACAGAACAGTTGCTAAAAAGCCAATGCCTGAAGAAAATGCTAGCTTCCCGACCTCCATTGCCACAAAATAGCCCTGTGTCTGTACCGGTATCACCATATATTTTGAAAAAGTGCCGTTTCTCAACATCCCCGTCATCTGCTGGCTGATTTCAGCAGACTTTTCCATCTGGAATAGATAGGAACTTATGATATAGTAAGAAATCATGGTGTGAAATTTCAATCCTGCTATCTGCTCTTTTCCTTCAAACAAAATACTCCATAAGATCCATGCAAACAATATCTTGGCTACTGACAGAATCACATCAATAAATACATCTGCTCTCCAGATTAACTGCGCTTTCATATATGCCCTAGCAATTTCCATATATTTCTTCACGTTTTACACCCCCTTATAGATACGCTCTACTACAGAGCCTATTTCTTCTTCCTCAATTCCAATATCCCGGATCGGATAATGACCTATATACAATTCCAGAACTTTTTCTGTATTTTGTTTTGGTATTTCAAGCACCAGTTTGTCATTTGTTTTTTCTAATATCCTGCAATGTTCCGGGACATCAGGCTCTACGCTATGCTCAAAGTATATAGTCATTTTCTTGCTCTTCTGGTATTGTTCAAATAACATATCCGTATCGCCGTCATATATTTTTCTGCCGTAATTTACTACAATAGAGCGTTTGCATAATGCCTTAATATCCTCCATATAATGTGAAGTCAGCAGGATGGTCGTCCCTCTCGATTCATTAATATTTTTCAGGAAAGTCCGAATCTGCTTACTTGCCACAGCATCCAGTCCAATTGTCGGCTCATCTAAAAACAGTATTTTGGGATTATGAAGCAATGCAACAATCAATTCCATTTTCATCCTTTCTCCTAATGATAATGTCCTTACCTGTACATCCATAAGCTCCTGCACCTGAAACAGCTCCACAAAAAAGTTCTTATTTCTCCTATACTCGTCTTCTGGAATACGATATATTTCTTTAAACAGTCTCAGCGTATCCTCCGCTGTCAGCTCAAAAAACAACTGGCTTTTCTGCCCCATAACTACCGCATATGATTAACTCCTATTAGGAAAACACACTGTCAAAGGGGTTTATGCGTTGGCGGGGTTAGCCCGCCTCGGCGGTATCGGTGGTGTTGATTTCAATGTACTCGGCAATCTTGCGGAACTCGTCCGCGAACTTGAAGTGAACGCTGATATTGCCGTTTTCGTAAACCTTGATGTGGTCTACCAAGTCCGTGAGGATTTCACGGTTCAGCGTTTCGATGCTCTGATACTTTGCAAAGGCTACCAGCGCGGGGTGTTCCTTGTCAACGCCGTTTGCCAGCTCTGCCCGTTCCGCGTTCAGCCGGGCCAGCACATCCGCAAGCTCGGCGGCCTGCCGTTCATAATCGGCTTTCATATCCCGGTATTCCTGCTGGGTGATTTCCCCGTCTTTCCAATCTTGATACAGTGACTGCTTATAGCGGGTTATCCTGGTCAATTCCTTTTCCTTTGCGGCTATCTGGTCGTTAAGGCGGTGGGATTGACTTTTTTTCAGCGGGGCCGAATTGATACGGGCTATCAGCTCCGAGTAGGAAACGGCGGTGTTCACTTGATACTGGATAGCGAACAGTACGGCGGCCTCTAAACGGTTGTGCTTGATAGAGTGCATCGTGCAGGCGGTTCGGGAGCGGTTCTTGTAGGTGGAGCAGGCGTAGTACACATTTTTCCCGCTCACGCTGCGGGTGATGGATTTCCCGCAGTCGGCACATTTCAGAAAACCGCTGAACAAGTGAACTTCCCGCCCTTTGGGGGATGTCCGGGTATCGCGTATCAGCAGAGACTGCACCTTGTCAAAGGTTTCGTGGGGGATGATTGCCTCGTGAGTATCGGGCACTCGTACCCACTCCTCCTCCGGCACAGCCTCAATCTGGTGTACCTTGTAGCTTTTCACCCGGCGGCGGCCTTGTACCAAATCCCCGGTGTAAATGGGGTTGGTGAGCATTTCATGTATCATCCGGGCGCTCCACATGGGGTCGTCAGCCACAGCAGACGAAACGGGCAAGCCTTTCATGCGGCGGTAGGCCGAGGGGCTGGGTACACCGTGTTCGTTCAGATACAGAGCGATGGCCCTTTTAGACGAGCCTTGCAGGAGCATGGAGTAAACGCGCTTGACGGTTTCGGCGGCCTCCGTGTCAACGATTAGCTGGTGTTTGTTTTTCGGGTCTTTAATGTAGCCGTAGGGAGCAAAAGAGCCGATGTACTGGCCGTTGCGCCGCTTATAGTCAAATACCTGCCGGATTTTCTTTGAGGTCTGATAGCAATACTGGTCGTTCATCACGTTTGTGATTGGAACAATAATGCTGTTCACGCTATCCGGGTCGCGGTAGCTGTCCACGCCCTCGGCCAAGCTGATAAAGCGGACGCCCATCTGCACAAACAGGTTATCAATCAGACTTCCGGCGTCACTGTAATTCCGGGCAAAACGGGAAAGGTCTTTCACAACAACACAGTTGATTTTCCCATTCATTACATCGCCCAAGAGCCGCTGGAAACTTTCGCGCTCCGTATCGGTTCCGGTGTGCCCATCGTCCACATACTCGGTATAGCTCTCAAATTCGTCCATGTGGTTATGGTGAAAATCGTTGAGTATGTCGCGCTGATTTTTCACGCTGTTGCTATCGTCCAAGCCCCGGTTGATTTTCTGTAAGTCCTCCCGAGAGAGCCGGATGTAGCCGCCCATTTTCCAACGCCGGATTGTATATGTAGGGGTAAAAGTCTGCTGATACCCTCTGTTTTTAGCTCGTGCCATTGTTCCTCCTTCCCTATCACATTACACTTATATTATACCTCTGCCTGGGGGTATCAACAAGGATGTCGATGCCTTGGGACAGTTTGTCTCGAAGTGGGGAACGGGCCGTAACCGCAGTTACAGCCCGCTCTTTTGCCGGATAAGAAAGGCCGCCAGCGTCTCCTGGAGGGAGGGGCCGCCCTCGGCAAATTCGATCTTCACGCCCACGCCGCCCACGCTAAAGCAGTACGGATTGACGGCCCGTTTCACAAACCGGGCCAGCCGCTCCTCCCGGGGGAGGGTGCGGTCAAAGGCCATACCGCTCACGTCAGCCAGCGCATCCGCGCTCACCGCGCCAATGTTGACACTCTGCATTTTTTCAAGCTCTTTTGCGGTCAGTCTCACGGTAAAACCTCCTTTTGCGTTGTTGGGTTGGTGGGAAAACGCGAAAAGGCGGCACTGCGAAAAGTGCCGCCCTTTGGCCTGTCCTCACCTTGGGACAAAATGTCTCGAACCTAATAGGGGCTGTCCAGAAAGTGTGCCTCGGCCTCGTCCAGCCCCCGGCAGTCAAAAACCTCATAGAGCTCGGCCACCACGCGCCGGATGTCCTCGGGAGCAAACCCGCAGTTTTCCATCGCGTAGATGACATAGCCCCGGCACACGTTGTTGCTCCACGGCTGGGCCAGCAGAGCCGCCAGAGTGGGGTCGTATTCCATAAGTCCGCCTCCTATGTAAAAATGGGGAGCGCCGGGCCCGTATGTTTGGCCCGTCCAAAGACAGCGAGTAGCGTCCCGGCGCTCCCTTGTTTTGTGCGGCGGCCCGGAGCGGCAAGCGGCCAGCTTGTCCCTCGCGGATCGTGGCCCCGGGGCTGGCAAGCTCCTCGGGCGCGGCGGTGGTGTTGGTCGCTCGTCCTCCCGTTGGAGAAGTCACCGCGCACCCGCCGCCCGGCTCCCCGCGTTCACTGGGGGCCGCCCGCTATTCAGTTGTGGAGAGAAAAAACTTCCTCTCATATACCACCAGAAAAGTGGAGCAAATGGAGACGGCAATCACGAATTTTTTTGCAGATATTTTTTCATGCTCTCCAGTCCGCTGAGAACGGAACGCCGCACCGCGCTCTTGTCCACGCCCTCGGTCTGAGCGATCTCCCGGTAGGTCATGCCGAGGATAAAGTGAGCGTCCACCCGGCGGCCCTGGGTTTCCGGCAGGCTGTTCAGCGCGTTCCACAGACGGCAGAACCGCTCCTTGAGCTCCAGAACCTCATCCGGGGTGAGCTCGTGCTGGCAGGCCGAATACTCGATGCCGTCATCGCAGTCCAGGGAGTAGTAAGCCTTGTTGTACCGGGCCCGCTCCGCATAGGCCGCCTCGTAGCGGACACTGACCCGGAGCGCCTCGGCCACATCGTCAGAAACCTCCATATATTCGTCCTGGGTGTACCAGTAGTAAAAGTCGCGCAAGTTGATAATTGTCATGGTATGTACCTCCATATCGTTTTGTGGTCGGGTTGACGGGAAACGATATGGATGGCGGCGGGGAGCGGCACCCTGGGGAGCCGTCCCGCACTTTGGGACTGTTTGTCTCGAAGTGGAGCCGACAAGAAACGACAACGCCCGCACAGCGTTGTGCTGTGCGGGCGCATGAAATGACATCATTCTTTATGTACTTGTTAATTTCGCGTTTATGGTCGGAATTGTCCGGTGGCGGAGCTGTGCTTTTTTTGATAAATTAAATTGAATAGAAGTTAAAAAAGACACGGCGATACCTCCTTGATACCGCCATTTGATAAGAGGTTCGATTAGACGCGCTATCCGTCTCATTCACCGGCGGATTTGCTTAAAAGCAAAAAGCCGACAAACAACATTTAGCTGTTTGTCGGCTCTGCGTCTTAGCGACTGGCACTTTTGACTACAATTTTAAGTTGTTCTAAATCTATTACGTGTACTTGCTTACATTTAGGACAGAAAAGAGGGAAATTTTTTAGCGTGGTTTCTTTATATACTTGAATACGGGTTTTTCTTTTGCAAATTGGACACTTCACCCAATACTTATTAGCCATCAGCCTTTTTACCATCCTTATCAATCGTTCTAATAGATGGCACTGCAAGGCATATCAATGCAAGTATTACAATAAGAGTGCCAGTAATAAAAAACCATTTTGTTATTCCCACTATATCTGCAAAGGCCCCTGAAATCAATAGACCGACTGGCATAGCAAGTGAAGCAATACTGCCGTAAAATCCGAAAGCGCGACCTAAATATTCCGGTGGTAACTTCTCTTGTATGAGTGCAGTAACAGGGCCATTATGAAATGGGGCAGAAGCCCCCATAATGATACAGAAAAAAGCAAAAGCCCAAAAACCACTTTGAGGGAGCAGTCCCGAAAAGGTAATAGGCACTCCCATAAGCATAATTGAAAAGGGAATTGCAAGTCCCCGATTTTTGATCCCTCCTCCAATACCCAAGATGACGCTTCCGACAAGCATACCTACGGAAAAAGCAATCTCAGTAACAGAAGCCTGGAAAGTTGTACCGCCGAAATAATCAAGAGACATTAACGGGAAAAGGGCATTGATAGGGAAGTACAAAATTGTAAACGCGGCGGCAATCCAGACAAGAGCAAAAATACCTTTTTCTTTTTTTAATGCGGAATATCCCGCTTTTGTTTCTTCAAAAAAACTTTTCGATTGATTTGCCCTATCAGCATTTTCAATCTTTGGTATTTTGATAAGTGCCACAACAAGAGAAGCAACAATAGCTCCGAAAACATCCAGGGCTACCATACCACTAATACTCCAGATCGGATATAGTATTCCTGCTATAGCTGTCCCGGCCATGTAGCCGATAGTCTGTAGCGACTGCGTAAACCCCGCACATTTTGTCAATTCTTCCGGTGGGACGATAAGCGGTGTGACCGCACTAATGGCAGGAGTATGAAATGCAGTTCCGATGCTACGGATAGCTAATACCGCCAATACTAACCATACGGCTATATTCCCGTTCTGTGCGGCGATAGCAAGTGTCAGGCTAATTACCGCAATAAAAAGATCAGCTCCTATTAGGATACCTTTTCTATCCATTCGATCAACAAAAGTTCCTGCCACTATTCCAAAAATGGCATTTGGTAGAAATCCGGCTAACGAGGCCATTGAAAGCACAAAGGCAGATTGTGTTATTACTGTTAAATGCCAAATCAAGGCCATTTGCAGAATTGAACTTGTGAGAACAGACACAGCTTGCCCTACCCATAAAAAGTAAAAAGTCTGTTTCCATTTTAGTTTATTCATTATGATTTTCTCCTGTATTTTTTATTAAACTCAAAAGGACAACAAAAAGAGCAATAAAAAATGCAGGTCATCTCTAAAAGTGAGCATTGACCTGCATAAACTACGAAATACACCATGAATAATAAGATATAACTATATTATTCCAATACCTCAAGTATAGGTGTTATTCGAAAATAAGCATGACAAATAAGCCCACTTCAAAATGGGAACCGCTCTTTTATTGCCCTACTTAATAATTACGAATATTCCACATACACCCATACCACATGATGTCTTTCTCCTCTATATAATTTTGGTAAGTTTATCATATAAAGCGGTTTTTGTCAACGCCCCCTCAAAAAGCGAAATAAAATACTACTAAAATATAAAATTATGTTTCGTTCTCATATCTGCCACCGAAATGTAAAATAATGTGGGGGTGATATAAGAATGTACCAATATGAAGAACGTCTGGACTGCCGCGCCCTGGGTGCAGAAATCAAGCGCAGACGAAAAGCAAAGGGCTGGACGCAGGAGCACCTGGCCCAGCTTGTAGACCTCACCCCGCGCTCCATCATGTATATTGAAAACCGGGGCCAGCACACCAGCCTCAACGCCTTTTACAAGCTCGTCACCCTTTTGGATATTTCCGTGGATGAATTTTTCTACCCGGACAAGCTGGGCGGCGGGAATGAGCGCCGGAAACACATTGATCGTCTGTTAAACGGTATGGACGAAAAGGAGCTAATCATTATTGAGGGAGCCGCAGAGGGTATCAAAAAAGCCAGGGAAACGGAGGGAACGTAAGGAAACGCGACCTCCGTTTTTTCGTGCCATGTATAGGGGAGCGCACAAACGGCAAGCAATTCGGGTGTGGCCACACTCCGAAATTTTTGCTGGGCCGTTGGCCCGCAAAAATGCTTGTTGGGGAGCCTCCCCAAACCCGGCTCTTTGGGACAAAATGTCCCAAAGAGATTGGCTGCGTCACCGCCGCTATCGCGTCTGTTCCTTATCGTCCCGCCCGTCCGTCAGTCCGAGCAGATGGTCGATGTTGGCCTTGACCGCCACGGCCTCCCGCATATCCCGCTGGGCCTGCCGATACTCGGCATAGAGGGCCTTTTTCTTTTCCGCCAGCTCCCGCCGCTGTTTTTTCAGCGCGTCCATTTTAGGGAGCTTTTCGCCGCCTAACAATTCGTTCATAGCGGCGCGGGCCGTCCGGTAGGTGGCAAGCTCCGCCTCATGCTCCGCCAGGTATTTTTTAGAATACCGGGCCGCCTTGTAGCCATCGAACACGGGCCGGGCCTTGGCGTAGTCCACCACGGCCCCCATAAGCTCGGACGTTTTGGAGAGGGCGGCCTCGGTGGATTGGATCTCCCCGGCCAGCGCGTGGGCCCGGTCAACCGCCGCCGTGGTCTTTGCCGCCAGCGCGTCATAATCGGTCAGATTGTTTTCTTGCAGGAACTGGAGCGCGGCGGCCATTTGCTTTAGGTTGTAGACCTTGGCCCACCGTTCATAGGCGGGGCCTTTGCCTTCGGCCATGCGCTGTTGAATGTCTATGATAAGGCTCACCCTCCGGGGCGGGGGCGGCGCGTCCTTGGGGAGCTCCGGGAGGGGCCGCTCCCCGGCAATCACCGCCCGGATGTCCTGGGAGTCAAAGCCGGGGCCAAGAGTGGATGCCCGGAGCCGGGTGTACTTGTCATTCCCCGGAGCAAGAAACGACACCACGCCGCCCCGTCCACACTTGACGGCAAAGCCGGACTCCTCCATGAGCCGGAGGAACGCGGCAAAGTCGGCGGGCTTTTTTTCAAGGGCAGCGATGATTGCCAGCCGCACCCGCTGTTTTGCAGACGGCGGCTTGTCGCCTATCCACTGGCCATAATGCAGAAAGCGGCCCTTGCTGTGCTGGCTGGGGTTTTGTATCACGGACAAATCATGCTCCAGACATACCCGGTCAGACAGCCGCCGGAGGGCAAAGCTGGAGCCGATGAAATTATGGAATTTCCGGGAGCAGTCAAAGGCCGTGGAATTGTAGTAAATGTGATTGTGGATGTGGCCCTTGTCGGTATGGGTACAGACGAAAAACTGGTACTTGCCTTTTGTCCAGCGCATCGCCGTTTCATAGCCGATTTTGTTGGCATCCTCCGCCGTCACCTCGCCGGGCGGGAACGCCTGCCGCACCTGGAAGAACAGCGCCCCGCGCTCCACGGGCCGGGCTGTGGCCGCCTGGTATTGGCTTTTCACCAGCAGGAACTCAGCGGCGGCTGTGGCCGGGTCGCACAGGTGGGAGGAAACGGCCCCCAGCTTTTGCGGGTTGAGCCCGTAGGCAAAACGCTCCTCCATCGTCTGGACGGCGCTCGATCCCGCCGCCTGCTTGTAAGGCCGGATGTAAGTTGTGGCCGTGGTAGCACCTCCTCTCGGTGGGACTTTGGGACAAAATGTCCCAAAGTATTTCATTTTCCTTGAATTGGATTGCACTTACGATATTTTAGCGGTATTATAAAATAAATCTTGTAAGGAGGACATATAGGTGGGAATACAACTTGACTCTGCCATTCAGATGGCTGAATTGCTGATAATAAAACGGGATTTTGACTTGCTGAAAAAAATTGCAACACAACTTAAACCCGAAATCCAAATACAACTTACACCATACACAGCACTGTTTTGCTACGAGGTACTGGACTACTTAAGTAAGCAAGGACAACAAATTGAGCTGACCTCTTCCAGCCGATATTCAATAAAGCAAATCCGGCAAAAAGCAAAGTTTTTTGATTTAAGTATCAATAAGCTGTTACAAAGCGTGGAAAATGTAGACGAACTACAAAATGACTATTTTATTAACCTCATGCGCTACCCACAATTAGGTTCTTGGAATGTGCATGATAATCTTGGCATTTTTTATGACAAGCAAGGAAATATTGTTAGCAACTCACATTATGCTTATTATGTTTTTCAAGATGAGAAAGCAATAAGCAAACCTCACGATACGATGAGCGGGGAAAATATTGATGGAGAAGAAGTCAAAGCATTTGCCTATGACATGGGGAGAATAATTGGGAGCATATCTTCTGCCCTTAGTTGCATAAGCGATTTTGTGGTTTCTGATGTTATTCCTCAAAATATCATCTTATTTAATCAAGACTTTAATACAAACCGATGTATCGGTGCGAGAGACGCAAAGTATAAAACGATAAGGCTGTTTTTATTACACGTCCTGTCAAGTATTGGTTTCATTTTGTACGCGCTAAAGGTAGCAATTATCCGTGAAACTGGACTTTTGGTTAGGTTTGAATACATCACTTATCATTATGCGTTATTGCGATTGGACGGCTTAATGAAATTTTGCCTTGAAAATTCAAGTGCCGTAAATGATGCAAAATTAACTAATATGCTCCGCAATATTGATTTTACCAATGCCGATAATCTTAGGAAAACAAATTTCAGAAATTGTATGATGCATTTTGGCCTAACGGATAAAAACGGTGTTTCTCTTATAAATGAAGAAAAAATTGATCTTTCACTTCCGTTTTGTGGTCTTGTTGAAAGTCAATTTAATATGTCCTACGATGATTATAAGGCAAAACTCGAAGTCCAGTTAATTAACCTATACAAAATGATTAAAGACTATTTAGACATTGATTTGCGGTTGCCATCTGACAACTGACAAATATATATCTTACATACCTTTGGGACAAAATGTCCCGAAGTACAAAAAGCCGGGGAGCGGCACGACACCGCTCCCCAGCAAGTCACAGCTCCACCAGCGCGGAGAGCTGTTTCAGCAAATCAGACAGAGGGCCCCACAGGTCGGAGTAGTCCCGTTGCAGAGCCTTGATTTCCTCGGGGTAGATGCCCCCGTAGGTGTTGGCATGGATAGCCACTTGATTGAGGTTGTTTGAGCACCGCCGCTGGAGGGATACCAGCTCCCGGACGGGAGCAAGGTCAACCTGGAGCACATAGCCGCACAGGGCCATCCGGCGCATATAGGCCCCCATGTTGCGGATGCCCGCCTGGGCCATGCGTTCCTGGATAAGCGCCTGCTCCGCCTCGGACACCATCACATGAAGATGGATGGGGCGGCGGCGCTTTTTCCCGGCCACGGCTACCTGCCGCCCCGGTCGGGCGCGTCCCGTTTGGGCGCAGAGGGGGCCTGCCGTTCCCCGGCCAGTTTTTGGGCCTCTTTCATTTGTTCGGCAATCGGGCGGGGCCTGCCGCCCTCACGCAGCAGGCCGGAAACCTCCGGGGCGGGCCGGAGCTCATAGTCCGCCGCCTGCTTTTCGGTCAGCGGTTTTGTGTAGGTCAGATGCCCCCACGCCATGAACGCGCCGCCCTCCACGGGTATGCGCTTATCGTAGTTGACGATCTCATCCGGCGCGTTGCCCGCAGGCTTGGGGAACGTGCCGATGTCCACGGGCCGCTGGGTGGAATAATACTTGTAAAGGCCGGGGGCCTCCACCTGCGCCACCTTGACGGAAAACTGCTCCTGGTAGCTTTCCACCCGTTCCAGCAAGTCCTGCTCCAGCGCGGCCCGGTCACTGCCATAGTGCCCCCACTCATACTGCCGTATGCCGTGTTCGTCATCATAGCAGGCCCATGTCACAAAGGGGGACGGAGCGGTGGGGTGCTCCCCCAGCGCAAAGCCCCGGCCATTTTCCAGCATGACGGCCTTTAAGATTGCATAGCCTTGATTTTTGTCCATTGTAGCCTCCTCTCGAAATGTTAGCACTATTTGGGGAAATCGGGGCAGGACGTGTAAAAGTACGGCCTACCCCGAAAACGCCCCCGGAAAGCCTTGCAAACAGCGGCTTTTTATAGCCCTAAATGCTCACTGAATATTATCCTCCTTGGGAGCCACCAGTTTCCCGCTTGAGAGCCACCTGGAAGTTTCCACCTTGAGAGCCACCCCGGACACAAGATATAGTAGTACTGCCTCTGTTGCTTCAAAATACAACAGAGGCAATAACATGTATAGCTTATTCAGACGATCATGATTCTATTTCGTCAACAAGCTTTTTCAGTTTCTTTGAATCATACAGCTTTCTCAGGTTTGTTTCATTTGTAGGGATTTCATAGGCATTATGGATAATCCTGTCCATGATGGAATCTGCCTGCGTTCCGCCGCCGAGCCTGCCATGCCATTCATCGACAGGATACTGTCCGACAAAGACGGTGGAATGATTCCCGCTGCGCTGTTCAAACAGCTCATAGAGGTTCTTGGCGTCTTTTTCGGAAATTTTGTAATTAAGCCACTCATCAAGGATAAGGATCTGATAGTTGCCGATCCTTTTCCTGTATTTTGTAAGCTCCCTGAGGTTGTCGTTCTGATTCTCAAAGTTACGCATCAGGTCAGGCATCCTGATATACAAAACCCTGTAAGTTTGTCTGCACGCTTCCACGCCAAGGGCGCATGCAAGGTAAGTCTTTCCAGCGCCGGTCGGTCCTGTGATGACAAGATTTGTTGCATTGGAAACAAATCCCATTGTGGCCAGATTCAGGATCGTGGACTTTTTTATCTGTCTGGAATCGTAATCCAATGATTCCAAGCTTGCGCTAGGATATTTAAAGTAAGCATTCCTGATCAGTCTGTTTATGAGCCTGTTCTCCCGTTCCTGTATCAGTGTTTCCAGAAGCAGTTCCAAACGCTTTTCGTAGCTTAGATCCACAAGTTTTATATCTTTTTCCTGCATTTCTATGATTCTTGCAAGGTCGCTTAATTCTAATACCGATAAACTCTTTTTTATTTCAATGTTCATTTGTCGTCTCTCCTTTTTTTGTAATAATCTGCGCCTCTGACAATTCCGAATTTCTGATTGTTTTCCTTGAACTCTGTGAGTTCTTTTGCACTGTTTATGCTCCTGGCATGGGAATATATAGTCTTATAATAAGGCATATGGTATTGCCTGAGCGCTTTATCACATGCTTTTTCAAGGACTTCCGGTGTATAGATATCCGCTATGGAAAGTATGGCTCTTGCTGTCTGCATGGGTTGTTCTTTCACTTTTGCCTCGTCAAACATCCTGCGGATTACCTCAAATGTTTTGGGGCCTGTTTCCCTTGCTTTGTCACAGAGATCTTCCACTGACAGATTTTTTTTGAGCGGCAAAGGAAGATGGGCTTGCTCTGTCCGCATACCGTTTGTCATATGTTTGGAAAGTATCGGATGCTTTGCTATCTCTGTTCTGTTATAATAGATAAATACAAGATGGCTGTTAAATTTGATATCCACCTTGTATCCGATATACCTGTATGGAACGGAATACTGACCTTTGTTCCACCATATATGAGAGTTGCTGCCGACTTTATGCCCATAAGACCATTCACAGACTTCATAGGGAATAAGCGGCAGGGCTCTCAAGTATGGTTTTTCTTCCGTTTCAAAGATGCTCCGGCGGCTTCCGGGGCGCTTCTGGAAAGGCTTGTCATTGAATTCTTTTACCGCTTTTCGGATTCCGGCATTTAATGCGGCTAATGATGGGAAGGTATCATTTCTGAGTTTTGCGATAACAGCCGTGGCAATCTTACCCACACTCCCTTCCACACTTGCTTTCTGCTTTGGCTTTTTGACGCCTGTTGGCATGATAGCTACGGAATAATACTCGCCAAGCGAAAGATACGCCTCATTTAGTATGATCTCACCTCTTTTAGGATGTGAGGTCACTCCGGTTTTTAAGTTATCACAGACAACTTTTACCGGTGTCCCGCCAAAAAACCGGAACATGTTTACATGACAGGAAAGCCATGCTTTTTCATCCATACTGGCTGCGGCTTCCACATAGCTTATCTGGCTGTAGGGCATAGTTGCAACAAACAGGTATGCTGTTATACGTTCCCCGGTATCCGGCTCCGTATAGCTCATTGCAGGGCCGGACCAGTCAACTTCAATCTCTAATCCGGGTTTGTGTTCTATGTGGCTCGTATAGTTTTTATCTGCCGTAAATTTCTTATAATTTTTAGCAAATGTTATATAAGAACATGCACGTGCCCCGTCTTTCTCACATCTGGCACAGTATTCTTCCCAAAGGAGCTTCTCTGTGACGCCTGTCTTCTTTAATTCCTTATGGACGTAAGAATAATCAACCGGTGCATATCTGGGCTTATATTTAAACTTATCCGGATAAAACAGTCCATAGAGTCTGTCGTCATCCCATTCAGAAATATCATCCCACGATCTGCCTGACTGTAAAAACAATGCCTGAACTTCGGCGACGGTGTTTCTGGATACACCTAAAACTTTTGATACCTCCCTTGCGCTTAGATTTTTTCCCAGAAGTTCGAGAATGCTTCTGACTTTTGTCTTCTTAAACATAAAAAGACCTCCTTATAGATTATTTGGTGATACTGCATTTGCAGTTCTCCAGAAATAACTATAAGGAGATCCATAATAAAATCAAATATACATGGCAGCACAATATGTTGTGGTGGCTCTGAAGGTGGAAAATATCCATTCCGGATGGCTCTCAAGCGGGAAACTGGTGGCTCCCAAGGAGGATAATATTCACAATATCCGGGTAAAATTCAAAACTGTCCAGACTTTGGGCCAGGTTGATAATGTCCTCCACGCTGGAGGTATGCGCCCCGATATGGAGGGCCGCCTCGAATTTTTCAAGCTCACTTTGGGGGAGCTCCGAGAGCAGGCAGGCCAGGTGGTTCAGCTCGTCCAGATTTTCATATTCGCCCAGGTGGTCATAGAGCCCCAGCACATCGCCGTCAAAGCTGGTGATGAAAAATTCCTCATACCGTATGCCGTCCACGCCGATGTCTTTCAAAAGCGCCTGCACCTCCTGGGGGCTGGTGGGGAATGTCAGCGTTTTCCCTACCAGCTCGCCTTCGTTGTATTTCCCCAGGTTGGCGATGTACGCCTCGAACAACGCGGCCACGTCAGCGGCGGCCCTGGCCCTTGACGGTCAGGATGCCCTCCAGCGTGGTGGCGGTGATGCCCAGCCGCTGGGCCACGGCGATGTCGTTCTTCATGGACTCGGTGACGGTGTGCCCGCAGACCACCAGCACCCGGGAACGCCGGAGCAGGTCGCGGCCAATGTCGATGCTGCTCTTGTGCTCCTCGGGAACCGCGTCATTGAGGAACAGGGGCAGGAAAAGCGCCGGGCAGATAGGGGCAAAGCCCGCATCGTAAACCGCCCGGCAATACTGCGCGGCCAGCTCCGCGTTTTCGCTGTCGCCGCCGTACCATGCGGCGGTGATGTACGCAAGGGGTCGTTTCATAGTCGTTTACCTCCGATATTTTAATAGTTGTCGTTCAACCCAATCCCCCCGCCCTTTCCCATTCATGGGAAAGGGGGCGGCTCTGGAGGATATATCCCCCGCCGCGCCGGGAGGGGTGGCACAGCCGGGGCGGGCCGTCAAGGGCAGGCCGCCGCAGGCGGCGGTGCTACGCACCCTTGACTGCCCACTCCCGGCTGTGCTCAGTAGTAGGCGGCGACGGGGGATATTACCACCAGAGCCCCTCTCTAAAAGAACGCCATGCAAGGCGCGGGGATGGGGCCGGGGAAAAAGAAAAGCCTTGGGACAAAATGTCTCAAGGCTTACTTCTCGCGGTCGGTCTTTTTCTCCGGGGCGGTGCGCTCCGGGGGCTGTTTCTCTTTCCATGCGTCCAGCAGGGACATAATCTGGTCTTTCATTTCCCGGGGCGTGGCATCTTTGCCAAAATACTTCCCCAGCTCTGCGGCGGAAATAATCACTTTGTCTACCTCCTTTTTCTCACGGCTCAAAATGCCGTCAATCACATCGCCGTTCAGTTTCCCGTCCTTATCCAGCTTGCGGAGCTCCTGGGCCTGGGACAGCGAGGGGGAGGACTGCTCGCCCTCAATGGAAACGGCGATAAACCTCTGGTTTTTGGGCTTGATGAACGAGATCTCCACGGCGGGGGTAAAGGACAGCTTTTTCTCGTTCACCATAGACTGGAGCTCCGGCACAAGCTCGGTCAGCCGGATATACCGCTGCACCTGCTTGTAATTCATGCCGTTGCGTTCCCCCACGATTTCCGTGGAGCGTTTGCCAACGTCCCCGGCGGCCACGCCCTCCAGCCGCGTCCCCTGGTGGCTGATGGCCTCCACCTGCATTTTCAGCGACTGCGCCTTTTCCATCGGCAAAATCTTTTCCCGGTGGCGCAGGTTGTCATCCGTCATCGCCAGGACTGCCTCATCGTCCGTCATGTTGCGGACGATACAGGGCATATTTGCAAACCCGGCCAGCTCACTGGCCCGCTGGCGGCGGTGGCCCGCGATGATTTCATAGCCGCCGCCCTCACGGGGACGCACCAGCGCGGGCTGGTGTACGCCGTTGTCCTTGACGGACTCCACCAGACCTTTCATTTCCGCATCGTCACGGACACCAAAGGGATGGTCTTTGAACGGGAACAGCTCCGAAAGGTTGAGATAGACAATCTCCTCCTTTTCGGCGCGGGTCGCGTCACGGGGCTCGGGCGGCTGTTCCGGCGCAGGCGGGGGAGCGGCGGGAGCCTCCTCCTTTACCGTGGCGGCCTTTGCCCCTTTTGTCCCCTTGCTTTGGGACATTTTGTCTCGAGGTGGGGACGGGGGCTTGTCGGGGGCCGCCTTGCCATCCTTGGGTGGGCGGCCCCTGCGGGCCCCCGTCCCTCCCGGAGTGCCGGGCCCCGCTTTTTCTTCCTTGGGCTTGCGGCCACGCCTGCCCTTGGGCTGTTCCTCCGGGGCGGGCGCTTTTTCTTTGGCGGCCTTACCCCTGGCGGCTTTCGTCTCCTTGCCGGGCTTTTCAGACGGGCCGGGAGCAGGCGGCTGTTCCGGCTCGGGCGGTTCGTTCTTTTCCACCTCCGCACGTTCCGCCGCCCGTTTCTCCGCCATGAGCTTTTCGATCTGGTCAGCGGATACCACCACATCGCCGGGAGCCCCAGCCGGGGCCTCCTGCGCGGGCGGTTCCCCGGCGGCCTGCTCGGGCGCGTCCTTTTTCTCCGGGGCCGGGGGCTCCGGGGCAGTCTGCTCGGTGGGCTTGACCTCCGGGGCAGGAATCTCCGCCGGGCCCGTATCAAACAGGCTGGGCTGGGGATTTTCTGCCGGGGTGGTGTTCAGTTTTTCGTCTGCCATTCGTTACCTCCTTTTTTAATTTCGTGAATGTTGCACAAATCTTGTGCTAAAACTTTGTTACTATTTTTTCGCCTCCTTCCCGGCTATCCACGCAAAAAAGCCGCCCGTTTTTTCTTGCCGGACGGCTTTTTGCGTAATGTGATAGCTCTGATTATATTTTTTTGTGGGTGTAGGCTCCGAAAAGCCTTGATATTACAGCGTTCCTAATAGGAGACATTCATATTGATGCTTAAATGCCTTCTCCAGCTTATTAGGATAAAATCCCATGACCTGAATTTCGCCGCCTGTTGGCGCAATAATACCAGTCAGTATCTTCACTAAGGTAGTTTTACCCGCTCCATTCGGTCCAATCAATCCTATAAACTCACCCTCATCCACATCCATGTTAAAGGCATCTACCGCAATTTTTTCTTCATATTCTCTATGGAACAGACCCTTAATGCTTCCTGTCACTCCCTCCTGCTTCTTATACCGTTTATACTTTTTCGTTATATTTTCTGTCCGTATCATTTTCATGTTTAAATCCTCCAAATGAAATATATTTTAGTTCAAGACACAAAAAAACGTGGTTTCTGCCTATCATAAATAGACTGAAACCACGAATCCATATGTCTCAAATTGACGTAGTAAAACAAGGCTTTCCATGAAAGGATACCCGCAATGTCTTAAAATTTGCACTCCATTTCATAGTTGGTCTAAAACAAAAAAAGTATGACCTCTACAGTCATACTTTCCCTTTTTCTCATTCCTCAAAACAAGACAATAATTCCCAGTGTATGCAGTATTCTGTAAGGCAGAAACAACCAGCATTCAATAATGCTGAAAAGGGTACCACAAATAAAACACTATCCCTCGTGCTTACCCTCTTTATTAAATTTAGTTGTTCTTTGTCATTACAGATACCGCCAACATATAGCATATCTACCTTTTCTTTAAAATATGAACCTATATTAACTCATAACTTTTCCAGTGTCAATATTTATTTAATAGATATTTTGTAATTAAAATCGCTGAAAGGCGCATAACTTCGTGGGGCGTATGGTTCGCTAATGCTAAGTTTGGATGAAATTGACGGTGAATTAGTGTCAAGTTCTTTCTTGCAACATCAAACCTGGCCCATCATGCAATACCATATTTTTTGAAAATACTATTTAAATCTTCTTTACTGATTTTTCCTGCAAAATAATACATTCTGAATATTCTCTGCTTTCTATTATATGATACGGATTTACCCGTTTTCCATGTAATTCAAATATACATCTGCGTGCTTTATATGCCTCCGCTTCCATTTTTTGCATATTTTGAAAATCTAACCAAAAAGATCTGTTCCCCGTTCATTTTCTTATGAGCATTGCATTTATACCAAACCTGATTGGGTATTCAATTAATTTTCTCGAATCTCCGCTTTTTTTGCAGTTTTTCATTAATCACATTTTCAATTTCTTTATCTATCAATAAATATTTTGAAACATCTTCTATCTTTTGTGTTTCAAATCCTGTAAGGATTCTTATTTCCTGTAAAGTCAACCCTTTTTCAATCAAATTTGCAACTCCTTGCAAAGCAACGGTGGTAGGTGTAAAATTATGAATATCCAATTCTTTCATTTTTTTCTTTAAAGTATGAAAAATGCTATCAGGCGTTAATTGTTCGCCATTGCTTTTTGTAAACAAATATATCCTATCAGGATATTTATGTATTCCACAATATTTTATTAAATCATCCCATATATCTTTTTCTAGCTTTACATATATCCTTTGTTCCTCATCGCAACCGACCAATAACTGTCCCTCTTTCTCATTAAACTCTTCTGTCTTCATATTAATAATAATTTTTTCTTTAAATCCATAAGTAACAAGAAAACGATAAATAACCGATTGTCCAAATTGATAAAAGTTGTTTTTATTTAAAAGCTCTATCTGCTCTTTTACAATTTTAACTTTTTCCTCTTCATCAAATGGTAAATATATTTTTTGACTTAATTCATTATTTAAGCTTAAACATATATCATGCACTATCTGCTTATTTCTGCAACCTTCCTTCAAATATCTCCACTCTATTTCCCGTTCCTTGGCATAGCTGGAAAATTGATCTATCGCCGTTAAAAATCTCTGAATCGCTTCAATAGATGTTGCCCTTTTGCTTGTTTCAAAATAATATTTGCATGCCTGTTCAACATCTATCTTTGTAAGATTTGCTGATAGGTCAGCAAGTGAATACAACTTTAATTCTTGATTACAATACTCCAAAAAACTCTTATAACAAGCCTGATAATTAGCCCTCTCGCCTTTTATCGTTTTATAATAATCATCTAATGCACTTTTTAATACTGCGCTCATTAGCCTTCTCTTTCTTATACACGTCTTTCAATAAAATACTTTTTTTATTGTCTTCCATCTATATATAATAATACCACACATCTTTTTAATGTAAAGTATCGCCTGACTCTAAAATTATATAATTACTCATCTATTCTACAAAAGGTAAGCAAATCCTTTATCTGACAAAAAATCAAATTGATAAACTCCTTTCCACACAAAGCGCCCCATACCCCGCGTATGTCAAGTTAATGTCACAAACTTTTTTCACTTTTCCCATGTGAAAATCGCTGAAACCCGCATAACTTCGTAGGGCGTACGGTTCGCTAATGCTAAGTTAGGGCAAAATTGACGGTGAATTAGTGTCAAGTTATTATATCTTGCATTATCCTCCCTTTCCCATTCTTCTTGTGCCCCCTTTGCATCTTTTGATAATGCTCCTGTTGTAATAAGCCATCCTCCATTAGCGTTTTTCATAACTACATTCCCTAATAATTTTGTAATTACATCTGCCGGCAAAGTACCATCCCATGCTTTACATTCAACAAAAATTGTAGAATTACTAATTTTATGTCTGGCAAGCAAATCTATTTCCATCCCGGTAATCCGGACAGTCTCTGTTACTTTATATTGTTGTACTTCAAGAATTTCTCTAGAAAGCTTTTCCAGTAAATTGCCTTTAAAAGTTGTAGAATCTCCTTCTTTAGTACATACTGCAATCTCATATTTCATAGTATCTTCCCTTCCCATTTTTCGTTAGTTTTTACTTATTATCCTTCAATTTCATCTAAACGTCTTGCAATCTCTTCTGGCTCAGGTAATAATTCACGCATGTTTATTGGTAATTCATTACTAATTTTATAGGTTGCCACTCCCATTGGCACCGTTGCACTTTTTAATGCATATTCAACTACAGTCCTATTCTTACTTCGGCATATAATAATTCCAATAGATTCATTCTCCTCAGGGAGTTTTTCCTGTTCATTTAACGCTGTCAAATAAAACTGTAATTGCCCCATATCAGATGGTTCGAATTTACCTATTTTCAATTCTATTGCCACTAAACATCTTAATTTACGATGATATAACAATAAATCTATAAAAAATTCATCGCCACCAACTACTATTTTATATTGGTTCCCAATAAATGCAAACATACCTCCCATTTCTGATAAAAATTTTTGAATATGTTGTATTAATTCTTGTTCCAATTCACGTTCACTATGTTTCACCGACAATTCCATAAAATCAAATGTATATTCATCTTTGACTGCTAATTTTGCTTGCTTTCTATATTCTTCCGGCAACTGCTCTTCAAAATTAGTTTGATTTAAAAGAAATTTCTCGTAAGATTTTATTGATATATTATGTATCAGCATTTCTTTTGTCCAACCATACTTTCGTATCATCTTAAAATAAAATTCTCTTTCCTGGCTATTTTTGCATTTTTCTAAAACCAGATATATTTTTGTCCAACTTATTTCTGCCACTAGAGGTGGCACTTCTTTGTTATCCTGAAATGTAATGTAAAAATTTCTCATTCTCCATAAATTCCTTGCAGAAAAACCGGATTTCCCAAAAAATTCTTCCTGTAATTCTGCTGATAGTTCTTCAACAATAGCTTTACCCCAACCATATTCATTTTGCCTCACACAAATTTCTCTGCCTATGTCCCAATATAAACAGATCAAATTATAATTAACAAATTTCAAAGATTCATACTGGGCATCTTTAATTTTTTGAATTATATCAGAAACAAACTTCCTAAATTCTTGTGTTGTAACAATATTTTTCATATACATCCTCTCCATTTCTGCCACCATCAGTGGCAGAATTTCATCTATCTTTCCAAATTAGTAAACCATCATAATCCGCCGACAATGTATTGTAAAATTTTGTATTCCAATAACTCTATTTCAATTGATATTCTAGCCTAAACCCAATTTACTTACACCAACATTTTTAATAAACATCATCAAACTATTAAAATCAATATAACATGTTAACCTATTTCATACAACGCATAATAAACACTTTATTCGACACTATATACCATAAAATAACATACACTTTATCCCAAAATCTCCCACATTTCTACCCCGGCAGACTCCTTTCCACACAAAGCGCTCCATACCCGACCATCTCATTCGGAAATTCCGCAAATCCCGGCAGTTGCCTTGCTCCTTTTTGCAGATAGGCCTTCACCTTCTGCCCATACAGATAGGGGTCATTTCCCTTGATAATCCCATGCTCCATCAACAGGGCCGCCGCTCCGGTGACAAACGGCGTGGCAAAGGAAGTGCCGGTGACTGTGACATAGCCTCCATCTGCCGCGGCTGTCACGATTCCTACCCCCGGCGCTACCAGGTCCGGTTTACTCTGAATGATGCCCAGGCGCTGCTGTGCATTCGCCGCAAACAGATAGCCCCGGCCGGAGAAGTCGGCATAGGCGTCATTCCTCGTATCGTAGGCACCCACCGTGATCACTTTAGACGCCGTGGACGGAATCGTCAGCGTCGTGTCCGGCGTCGGACGGTAAAACCTCGTATCCGAACCCAACGTCGTCTGACTTGGCAGATACATACTGTAATTACCCGTAACTGTCTTCAGTGGTGTTATCGTAAACGCCCATATGCCACTGCTCACATACCGGCCGGCCGGCAAAAAATCCAGGTAGATCTCCTGCTGCGCTGAATACGGCGTCGGTTCCCCCACATAGAGAAGAAGCTCTGTCCCGCCCATGGCAATACGCCTCAGACCTTCCCGACCTGTACTGTCCGTGGAAAACGTCACAGAATTGCCATCCGGAGACATCAGCATAATCTGAAAGGTATCCGCATAGTTTTTCCAGATCTGTACGCTGAATGCAGTTTCATAACTCCCTACCGACAATTCTATCCTCGTATTTTCCAGCGCATTACCAGATACATGTCCTCTGGAAGCCCCCTCATTCCCACTACCCACGCAGATCACATTTCTTCCCACTTCAGACGCATTGTCCAGAAACCGTTCCAGCAAAGAAGTGCCGTCATGAGAGCCATATGTATTGCCAAAACTGAGATTTATCGCGATCGGTCTTCCCATGGCGACCGCCTTCCTGATCAGATAAGTCACTGCCCGCATCAGTTCTGTCGTCCTCGGAAAAGATTCTTCCCGCGGCGTACCCAGTTTGACTATGATCAGATCACTCTGCGGCGCCACGCCCGTGTCGGCACCTTCCAGAAGTGCCATCCCCTGTACGCTGCTGCCTGATGGGCGCAGTCCCAGGCCGCTGCCCGCCGCGATCCCCGCGACCGCTGTTCCATGACCGCTTACATCGCGCACTGGCACAAGCCGTGTACGCTCTGCCTGGGAATCCTCCGCAAGCGCCTTGTCAATCTGCTCTGACTTAAATTCGACTCCGGTCAGGAATCCATCCGGCGGCTGCCACCCCCGCGCCTCGTCCGCCTGCAGGCTCTGATCCCAGATGGCTGTGATCTTCGTTTTGCCATCCGCATTCCTGAAATCAGGATGCGTATAATCGATGCCGGAATCGGCAATACCAATCAGGACCCCGCCGCCGTTCAAATAGGGCGGCCTGATCGTTACCGGCAAGATACATGACGCCCGTTTTCCTTCCAGAACCTGAAAATAAAGGCGTTTTGGTTTTTCCACATATTCTATCTCTTCAATCTCTGACAATAACGTCATTTTTTCTTCCGGGACGCTCAATATCGCATAGCCTGCGAGCAAAGGCTCCACACCGATCGAAAGCTCTTCCAAAAAAAGAAGATCACCGTGATATTTCACGATGACCTCCCAGATCTTTGTCTGCTGATCAAATCCGATCTCCAATATTTCTGACTTCTCCCGTTCCTGCGGAGTCGCCTGCAACGCTGCATTGAGCAAAAGTTCTAATTTTTCATCCGCCATCTCTTCGCCGCCTCTGTCTATTCCTGATTAAAGATGCAGGGATGATATACGTGTCCGGGCCCAGAGCTCAGACCATCCCTTTGACACCCTGATCCAATTATAGGAATTATATGACCGTTCCATCAAAAAATACCGTTTTTTTGCGGCCGCAAGACCCTCAGTTCCGGTTGTTTTCTCCCTTCCCCTTCTCTTCTTCGGGTGGAATATTCATGACCAGACGGAACACAAACACGCCATCGTCATTTTTAAAATCATATTCTCCGTCAAACTTGTCTGCTGTCTTCGTAATGCTGAGCACACCGACTCCACCTGTGAACTCCGGCTTCGGCTGCCCGTTTCGAAACGCTGTCTCCCTTCTGCAAGTATTGCTGCAACAGATGACGAGCTTATTTCGCTTTCTCTTAATCGCCAGATGAATGAAGCACTCCCGTCCCTGTGCCTGCTTCTTCACCTCCATACAGCCAAAAATGGCATTTTCATAGGCATTGGCCAATATCGCTACCAGATCAATATTTGGTATTGCCAACTCTTTGCCGAGCTCCACATCCAGTGTAACCTCGATCTCTTCTCTCTCGGCTCTTCTTGTATAGGCCGAGAGCACGTTATTGACAGCCATATTGGCACAGATCGTCTTTACGGCGCTGTCGTCCATCTCCTGTTCATATTCTTTTAAATATCGCAGCAGCTCTTCATTCTGTCCTCTGCGCACATACTCTGCAATGACAGCATTGTGATGCCTGGCATCATGACGAAGCCTTTTACCCGCCTCTACCGATTCTTCCATCAGTTCCACATTCCGCTCCAGCAGCCGATGGTTCATCTGCATCAACTGATATTCTCTCTGATATTCTTTTTCTTTGCCGATATGCAGATACAGACGGAACGCCTGGAACTGCAGTGAACCGATCAGGAAGAAATTGATAATGATCTGATATAACCGATACGGTGTGTGATCGCGTATGTTCGGATTGAGAATAAACCCGATCCCGCAGAGAATACTAATGATCATAAGTACGGCGCTGAACCGGTCAAGTTCGCTCTCCACATAATTGCCAAATCCGCGAAAATCCTTTTTCATCTTTTTGTCGATCAATATTACCATTATTATAATCAGAATGATCCGCATGACAATATCCACCCAGACATTCTCGTTAAAAAATATCGTGGCGATCTCAATGCTGCTGATCAGAAAGATGCCCATCAGATAATAGATCAACGCCAGCTTATATACCTGCAAGAAGATCGGCCCCTTGCACATATAGAGAGAAAAGCCCGCAAAACAAAAATACATGAAAATGGCTCCCATCCTCACAAAGCTCTCCCAGTGGACTGCATACCAGCCACAGCCCAGCAAAGTAACAGCGCAAACGAAGCAGGCATAGCCAAGCACCGTCTTTATCCTGCTGAACCGTGGTTCGCTCATCAGCAGATATAACACGATCACCCCAAAGAGACTGACCAGAAAACGAATCAATGCAATATATACCGGGCCACCTAACATATCATGCTTCTCCTGTCTTTTGTTATATTTTAAAAGATGCTACCGTTTGTTTCAAGAGCCCGCTGAGGCGGAACAATTCTTCCATCTGTCCCATCACTGCCTGAGAGTTTTTATCAGAGTCCCCCGCAGACTGCTCCATACTCCCCATATATTGTGCGATACCCGCCACCAGTTCTGTGATCGCCCTGATCGATTCGTTGATTCCGGTCATGCTGACACGCATCTCCCCGGAAGAAGCTCCAAGATCACTGGAAATATCGTTGTAAAATACCGCATCCTGCTGATACGCCTGTGCCAGCTCTGTCATTCCCCTGTAATCTTCCATGACCTTTCCGTTCATAAATTCCAACAGCTTTTCCGCACTGGCAGACAAAAAGGCAACATTTTGTACGACTCCTTCTGTCACTTTCTGAATTTTGTCCACCGTCTTTCTGGAATTATCTGCCAGCTGCCGGATTTCCTCCGCAACAACGGCAAATCCCTTTCCTGCCTCTCCGGCCCTCGCCGCCTCAATCGAAGCGTTCAGCGCCAGTAAATTTGTCTGAGAACTGATCGCAAGAATTTCCTCTGTCAAAATACTGATCTCCTGTACTTTCTGACTGTCAGTAATCGCCTGTTCCAGTTCTCCCTTCGTATTCTCATACAGTGTCACTGCCTCCCGGGCAGACTGACTGGAGGTTTCATGCTGCCTGGCCGCCCGGTCCATGATCTCACACGACTGCCGCGCCGCTTCTCCGGCCTTTTTCGCCACATCCTCTACGGCCTCCTGCAGCTCTTCTCCATTCTCATTGATGCTCTCTGTCAGCTCCTTCGCCCGCTCAGTCTGTCTCATGACCTGGCTCACCAGTTCTGAAATGCCGGCAATATTCCGGCTTAGCGTCGTCATCTGTGCAGATGTACTGTCTGCGATCTCGCTGATATTCCCTGCCTGCCTTTTTGTATTTAAAATAATCTCCCGGATCTGTTGTCTCACCTCTGTCGTCGCGATCCTGATCTGCTGTGTCTCGCTTCTGTACTCTTTGGGAATCGCACTGCCAGTGACCTGATTCTCCGAAAAATCTCCGGAGGCAAACTGCTTTAACATCTGTATCGGCGCCAGCATTCTGCCGATCAGTCCTGCCATAAACACCGTCACGAATAAAATAATTCCCAGCGCGATCACGACTGCCACCATAACCATGGCAGTCAGAGGCGCCATCACATGATCCGCCGGAACGACCACTCCCAGCTTCCAGCCGCTTCCCGTTATTTCGGACAAGGCAAAGAAACATTCACTGCCATCATAGTCTGTCAATTTCCTGACACTATTGTCAGTTCCCTCCATCATTTCTCCCAGTTGCGGCAGAATATCCGTAACCGGAACAGCCACGTCTGCCGTCGGCTCGTATTCTTTATTTTTATGCGCTATATATTGACCGCTGCTGTCCGCCAGAAACCCATATACTCCCTGTTCATAATTGATACTTCCCGTCAGCTCCGTCACTGTGGCAAGCGTCACATCCAGGCCGATCACACCTGCCAGTTCATGTTGTATGTAGACTGGCGCTGCAATCGTCGTACACATCTGATTCGTCATCACATCCCAATATGGATCTGTCACGATGACCGTTCCTGCTTCCACCGCCTGTCCGTACCATCCACGCTCGACCGGATCATATCCCTCCGGTATCTCTGCCTCTTTGTTTGACTGGATGAACCTGCTGTCTTCTGTTCCACAGTACAGATTCAGAATCTCCGATCTGTCTGCGGCATGGGTATCCACCACCGATTGCAGAAAATCAGTGTCCACCCTCTCTCCGGCCTCGATGCTGGCAGCTGCCCCCGACGCAAGCATCTTTTCATTCTCAATCCATGTGTTGATCTCTTCCGCATATTTTTCCGCGTTTAACCGCAGTGCCTGCGTCTGTCCTTCAATCAGACGTTCACCCGAAGCAGTGATACTTCCCGCCACTGTCAAAAGAATACTTACCGCGACAATACCGATCACACTGAACGTGAGCCTGCCTTTAATTGTCTTTACCACGAACCGTACCTCCTAAGTCTTTTCCTTCATCCCATGTTTCATTGTACAGTATTTTGCCGATCATTATAGCAAATTTTCGTATCAATGAGAGACGTCTGGTACAATTCGCACTTTTTTTCATATCCTTTGCACTTTACCAACACAAAACGGGACTCCTTCGAGTCCCGTCCCACTGTCAGTCCCTTTATTATGAAAATGTGTCCGCTCTCTGTTCCTATTTAGTCAGCAGCAGCATAATCTCATTGCTCCGGGTGACAAACCTGGCCATAGCTTCCGGCTCCAGCGGTGCATGCTGGAGCATTGCCAGATCATAGAGTTGTTCGCAGAACATCTTTACATGGTCGCCATCCTGATGTTCAAGCACATACTGAACGAGCGGATGACTGCTGTTGAGAATCAACGTCTCTCCTTCCTGATTGCCAAACATCCCCGCGTCCATGCCAGGCATAGCATACATCTTCATCATATCCTGCATCCGCCTGCTCTCCTCGGACAGCGTAATCATCGAAGAAATCTTCTTATTTTTGAGCTTCTCCACAGTCACTTTCAGCTTGTCTTTCTTCAAGGCCTTTTTAAAGATCTTGCCCACAGACTCTGCCTGCTCTTCCAACTCTTTGGCAGCCTTTTTGCTCGTCTTGGCCTTGAAGACATCCGTCAGATCAGCATCAATCCGCTGGAATTTAATCCCTTCATTCTTCGCCTCCAGCTGGGACACAAACGGCTGGTCAATGTTGTGATTCAAGATGACCGCGTCCATACCGGCCGCCTGGAACATACGGATATACTGGCCCTGCTGCTTTTCATCGGTCACATAGTATATGACTTTCTCCTTTTTTTCCTCTTCACTGCTTTCCGCTTCTGATTCCTCATCGTTCACGCCGACAACTTCCGCTTCCACTTTCCCGCCGTTCTCATCGACTGCTCCCGTTTCCACTTTCCCGCCGTTCTCATCGGCTGCTCCCGTTTCCACTTTCTCACCGTTTTCATTGACGACTTCCGCTTCCACTTTTTCACCGTTCTCATCGACAGCGTTTTCCTTGCTCTCGTCCGGATCAATCTTGCTTACTTCCAGACATTCCGGCAGCGTCATATATTTACCGTCCAGATTCTTGAACAGAATATAATCCGTCATCTTCTCGCAGAACTTGTCGTCCCGAAGACAGCCAAACTTGATGAATGGACTGATGTCGTCCCAATATTTCTCGTATTCTTCTTTCTCTGTCTTGCACATGCCGGACAGCTTGTCCGCCACCTTCTTCGTGATGTAGTCGGAAATTTTCTTCACAAAGCCGTCGTTCTGTAAGGCGCTTCTCGATACATTGAGCGGCAGATCCGGACAGTCGATCACACCTTTGAGCAGAAGCAAAAACTCCGGGATCACTTCCTTAATATTGTCCGCGATAAATACCTGATTGTTGTACAGCTTGATCGTGCCCTCGATCGACTCATATTCCATATTGATCTTCGGGAAATACAAAATACCTTTCAGATTAAACGGATAATCCATGTTCAAATGAATCCAGAACAGAGGCTCCTTATAATCCATAAATACTTTCCGGTAGAATGCCAGATAGTCTTCCTTCGTACAGTCATTGGCATGTTTTGCCCAGAGAGGATTGGTGTCGTTGAGCAGCTCCGGACGCTTTACGATCTTCAGTTTGACCGGATCGTCTTCTTTCTCCGGCTGAATCGTCTCCAGTACCGTATCACTGTCCAGCTTTTCATCTTCGTTGATCGTCTGCGTTTCCTTGGTGTCTTCTTTCGACAGATAGATCTCGATCGGCATAAAGGAGCAATATTTCTCAATAACGCTTCTCGCCTCGTACTCATTACAGAATTTCAGACAGTCTTCATTGATAAACAGCGTGATCTTTGTCCCGACCTGCTCCATATCTCCGTCTTCCATCGTAAACTGTGTACCACCGTCGCACTCCCAGTGGACCGGTTTGGCTCCTTCCTTATACGAAAGGGAGTCGATATGCACTTCGTCTGCCACCATAAAGGCAGAATAAAATCCGAGGCCGAAATGCCCGATGATCTGATCTTCATTCGTCTTGTCTTTATATTTCTCGATAAAGTCCGTCGCCCCGGAAAATGCGATCTGGTTGATGTACTCGTCCACCTCGTCGTCAGTCATGCCAAGACCATTGTCGATAAAGGTCAGCGTCTTTTTCTCCGGACTGACAATGACTTGTATTTTTGCCTGATAGCCGTCCGGAAGTGCATACTCGCCCATCATATCCAGTTTCTTTAATTTTGTAATGGCATCACAGCCATTGGAAATCAGTTCCCGGAAAAAAATGTCGTGGTCCGAATATAACCACTTCTTTATGATCGGGAAAATATTATCACTGTTAATCGACAGATTGCCTTGTCTCTCTGCCATTTGCTTCACATCCTTTCTATTCTATTTCCGATTGTAATCTACCTGCTTCCAGAAGTCAAGAAAAAATTAGCACTCATTTCTAATGAGTGCTAATAATAACGTCAGAGCCGCATGTTTCCTGCTTTTCCTCAAATCTAAAATTTTTATAAAATATACATCCGGCTGCTTTTTTTCTGTTACCTGCTCCGCCTCTCATATTTTTGAAACAGATATTCCAGATCAAAATATGTCTGTTCCTCGCTGTCCTGCGTAATTTGCCACTCCGGCATCTGATCCAGATCCGGGAAATAGCAGTCCGCCTCATAGCAGCGGTCTATTTTCGTAATATGCGCCACATCGCAATAGGGAAGCATTTGTCTGTAAATACTTGCGCCGCCCACAACATAAATATCCTGCGAACGATAGTTTTCCAGCTCGTCGAGCAATTCATCCAGCGAATGCAGAACAAGGGCATTTTTGACCCGATAGTCCCGGTTCGTCGACAAAATGATGTTCTTTCGCCCCTGCAGAGGCATTCCCTGAGGAAACGTCTCCAGCGTCTTCCGTCCCAGCACGATCACCTTACCCATCGTCTCTTCCCTGAAAAATTTCTGATCGTTGGGAATCCGCACAAGCAGATCATTTCTGTTGCCGATCGCCCAATGATTGTCAACTGCCGCGATGATATTCATCCGTTCCTCCTCTTTATCCCACCCCGTTTATAAGACAGGGCAAACGGTATCTTCTTACTCTCTGTCCCACTTGTCACACAGTGAAGTAACCTGGTCCGCAAATTTGGCGAGATCTTTGTTCGTACCGCCTTCATTTTTACGAATCACCGCCAGCAGTCTCTGACCTGCGGCAAGCAGACGGGCAAATACATCGCTCGCCTTATGATGCTTCTTTTTCAGCAATACCGGCGCCGCTTCGTACTCACAGGTATTTGTCAGCAGATCGAATCGGGTACCACTGTAAGGTGCATACGCCGATAATCCGTACTCTTTTTCCAGACAGTCTCTGAATGCCTCGCATACCGTGTCTTCGCCATGGACAACAAAGATCCGTTCCGGTTTTTGCTCGAAGCCGCTGACCCATTCCAGCAGTCCGGCCTTATCCGCGTGACCGCTCATGCCTGCCAGTTTGTGGATCTGCGCTCTGACCATGATCATCTCTCCGAACAATTTCACCTCGTCCACCCCGTCCACAAGCATCCTGCCAAGCGTCCCAACCGCCTGATAGCCTACAAACAATATCGTGCACTCCGGCCGCCACAGATTGTGCTTCAGATGATGGCGGATACGTCCGGCCTCACACATTCCGGAGGCAGATAAAATGACCTTCGGCATCTCATCAAAGTTGATCATCTTTGATTCCTCACTGGTGATCGCCAAATGCAGTCCCGGAAACTGTATGGGATTGATTCCCGACCTGACGAGCGCCATCGCTTCCTCGTCAAAACAGTTATAGATATTTTTATTGAAAACTCCTGTCGCTTCCACTGCCAGAGGACTGTCCACATACACCGGAAAATCCGGGAAATTTTTCACAAGCCGTTCCGACTTGATCTTACGCAGAAAATAAAGCATCTCCTGGGTACGGCCGACCGCAAATGACGGAATAACTACATTACCGCCTCTGGCAAACGTCTCGCTGAGGATTTCTGTCAGCTCCGTCACATAATCCGGTTTCTCCAGCGAATGCAGACGGTCTCCGTATGTGGATTCTATCACAACATAATCTGCCTCTTTCGTCTTCTTCGGGTCTCTGATAAGCGGCTGATCTTTATTGCCGATGTCTCCCGAGAATACGATTTTCTTCTGCTGCCCGTTCTCTTCCACCCATACCTCGATACTGGAAGAACCGAGCAGATGTCCAATGTCCGTGAACCGCAGATGAATCCCTTCACAGAGATTGATCATCCTGTCATAATGACAGGGCACGATCTGTCTGATGACGCCGTCGGCGTCTTCCATCGTATAGAGAGGCTCCTCTGCCTGGATGGCAGCATGTCGTTTCGCCTTTCTGCTCTTCCACTCCGCTTCCTGTAACTGAATATGTGCACAGTCACGAAGCATGATGCTGCACAGGTCCGCGCTGGCATCCGTCATCAGCACCTGCCCCCGAAATCCCCTGGCATACAATAACGGCAGGAGACCGGAATGGTCAATGTGCGCATGTGTCAGCAATACATAGTCAATCAGACTTTCCTGCACCGGAAGAGGCACATTTTCAAACACATTGATTCCCTGCTCCATACCATAGTCCACTAAGATATGTTTTCCGCATGCCTCCAGATAATGACAACTCCCTGTCACCTCATGAGCCGCCCCGATAAATGTTAATTTCATGTAACCGCTCCTCCCTCCAGTTCAATATTAGCAGCCATTTGCAATCCGATCGACCGTGTCAGACGACCAGTTCCACTATATTTTTATTGTATCATGGCAGGCAGAAAAAGTCTATTGCCCGCATAACCACATACAAGGCAAGCAGATGAAGCGGGTAGAAAAAGTAAAACCACTTCTGTCTGTTCTGTCCACGTCTGCCATTATAGAAGGGAAGTAATAAGAAAGCCGGGAGACTGTAAGGATTCCATGAAAATGCACAAAATCCTGCAATCGCAGCCGACACACGATACGAATGAAAATAATAAAATACCGATACAAGGGCAATTCCTTTATACGTATAGTCAAACCTGCACAGGTACGCCAGGGCGGCACCCGCCGAAATGGTAAAAATTTGCAGGAAAAGCGTCATCAACTGACGTATGACACTTCTGTCTCCCCGCCTCTTCCATGTCCATTTGCGGATTCTTTCGACTACTGACAGAACTGTCAGTCCCAGAAATAAGGAAAACATAACATTCTGTCCTCTGAAATCCCAAACCTTCCCATAAATCGCCAGATCATAGGGCACTTCCGACAGCAGTGCAAACAGCAGCAGACGCCACGCATACTGTTTCCTGTTCTTCGTATAATAAAATCCTTCCACAAGCAGAAACGCAAACAACGGAAAAGATATTCTGCCAATATGACGCATACACCGATACGTCATGTTCCAGCGCTCCATCTGTTCTCTGGTTAAATTTGCGATCTGCGCATTGGCATAGCCTTTGAGCGCAACAATCGCCAGATGATCGACCAGCATTGTAACTACGGCAATCCATTTCAGCATACTGCCAGTCAGAAATCTGCATTTCTTCTGAAAAATTCCTTGATCCACCTTATTTTTCACCATTTACCCATCATTCCTCCAAAACAATCCCGAAAAGAAATAAGCAGATTATACACCGGAGTCAGCCGCCTTTCAAGCGATTCCTTTCCCACATTTGTCGTGTTCTGCTGACTTGAAAAAGTAAATTCCAGTGCAGGACTAAATTCCACCCTATTTTAATAGTTGGCGATTTTATCAAATTTTTTTAGGCAAATTGATAGGAATTCGTTTATAATAGAAGCAACTTCCTGCAAAATAATCGAATGGATGACATGACAAACAGACCGCTGGAAATGCAGTGTGCAAGACTGAATTCCACCAGCCGAACATATGAAATGTGAAAAGTCTATTTCCTGTCTGACAGCAGATTTTTTGTGGTGGTTAGTGGTTAAAGCGTATCAGCTTAGGCGTCAGGTTGACTTCATCGGGAGGAATCGGTCTAAGCTGAAGTGCTTTTAAAGTGCGGGCCCCATAAGTCCATAATGCTGCTTCATAAGGAGTGCGCCCGCCAAGGCTTTCCCGCGGCATGGAGTTGATGTGGTTTACGATCAGGTTCACATCCCACTGGGTCAGGAATTCAAAACTGGTGCCTTTTGGGAGAACCATCCGGAGCAGGGTGTGTGCGTTTTCAACACCGCCTTTTTGTCCGCTTCGCATAGGGTCACAGTAGAAGACGCTGGAGCATTTTTCTCCGTATATGTCGGTTTCCAGAGAGTCTGGGTCACCGAATTCCGAACCCCGGTCTGTAAGGACGGTATGGAACAGAAGATGGAAATCGGTATCCAGACGGTTTTTAAGCCGGTCAAAGACTATGCGGACAGCGCCGGTTGTGCATCGGTTCATCAGGAAGGCAAGAAACAGCTTTTCCTTGCGCAGATAGAAAGTGAGCAGTACTTTTTTAGAGTCTCTCGAAGAATGTACGGTATCCATTTCAGCGGCCCTCTCTCTATAGTCCGGGTCGAGCAGGAGAAAATCACTGTACATGCGGCCTGAAAACACTTCACGGTTGGTAATCTGTGTTTTGTGGCACTTGCGGGGCCGGAACTTCGTCTTGCGTTTCAGGTCGATATTCCTGGCTGTAAAGAGTCCCTTATCGATGTAGGTGTAGACGGAACGGACGGACATATCCAGCTCCGGATGGTTTGCCACGATCTGATAAGGGGACTGTCCTTGATAGACCAGATGGGAAACCAGCTTGTCTTTCTTTGCCAGTTCGGTCTTTGTCATGTTTAAGCCGCTTCGGGAAGAGCTTAGGGTCTCAGTGTATTTACGGTGTGCAAAACGGGCATCGTACACATATTTGTGGGCGATGGTACATTTATGGAGCGCCTTGTCGCAGCCATTGCAGACATAAGGGGCCTTGTCCAGACGGCCGCATCGTTCCCGGGCAAAATCTCTGCATGTCTGGTTACAGGATGGACAGGAGGTGCACTTGATCCCACAAAGGATGATCTTGCCACAGACATTTGTTTTTCGACAGTGATATCTGTGGATGCAGAAGTTATGGGCATTGTAGAAGGTGCCCTTGTGATACCAGTCGCTGAGCCGGTGCTTTTTGACCTCTTTAGAAATGGTAGAGGGATCTTTGCAGAGGAAGCGTGCAATGTCTTTAAAGGATGTTGCAGAGGAAAGGGCTTTTTCAATGTAAAGCCGATCCTGCAAGGAGAGATGTTTTTGATTGCCAGGTATAAGATTGCTCATGATTTCTCCTTCTACTGCTGTCAGAAAGCAGAGGAATCATATCATAAGCGTATGAAGAAGTAAACTCTACTTATGCAGAGGTAAATGCTACTGTAGTTTGAGAAGGTGGAATTTAAGATTTCATTTCAGGCAACACAAAGCACCTTGACAATTCAATAGACTTTACACTTTGATTGTGATATACTGTAATCACCAATAAATCCAGTTGCTACGATTAAGGCGGTGATATGATGACAGACAGTGAAAAACTTGACCTGATTCTTTCAGAAATGCAAGTTTTAAAACAACGTACAACAAAGATTGAAACAAATGTTACAGATATTAAATTGACACTTGAAAATGAAATCCGTGTCAATATCCAGCGTGTAGCTGAAGGACATCTTGACTTATCAAGAAATCTTCATGCAGCAATGAAAATAGAAAGTGAAAAAGAAATGCTTGCCATACGTGTGAATGTTCTTGAAACTGAATTACGCAGGGTAAAAGAGCGGCTCAATCAGATAGCATAATCATACTACATATATCACACAAATAAGAGTGTAAAGTTTATTGAATTGTCAATAGCTTTGCACTTTTTTATTTGGGAGATCACAGGATTGGGCAAAATCAGTATACGAAATGGTAACAGAACGAATCATCAATCAGTTAGAGCAAGGCGTGATTCCCTGGAAAAAGCCATGGACAGACATCGGATCTGGCGCATTCAACCGCATCAGCAAAAAGCCTTATTCATTGCTGAATCAAATGATCTTACAAAACGATGGAGAGTATGCCACATTCAAGCAATGGCAGTCGCTTGGCGGTCATGTTCGTAAGGGTGAAAAGTCAGAAATCGTTGTATTGTTGGAAGATACGGCCCGTAGAAGAAGAACAGGTTGACGGCACAAAGACGGAAAAGCAGATACCATTGTTACGATATTACAATGTCTTTCATATCTCATAGGTTGACGGCGTAGAGCCTTTACCGAATGAAGTGACAGACAATGGTATTGAACCGATAGAAAAAGCAGAAAAGGTACTGTCTGATTACTGGACAAGAGAGCATATAACGGTTGAACATGCTACGGGAGATCGTGCATACTATTCACCCTCTCGTGATCTGATACACCTGCCACTATTTGAACAGTTCACAAGTGCAAATGAATATTACGCCACAGCATTCCATAAGTCGGCGCATTCCTCAATGAAATAAAACTGCCGCAATCGTGCGGAAGAAAGAAAAGGGAAGATCGTTGCTTTCAGTAGTGAGGAATACAGCAAAGAAGAATTAGTTGCAGAAATTTCAAGTGCAAGCCTGATGAACATCATGGGAATCGAAACAACGAAGAGTTTTCGCAACAATACCGCATATATTCAAAACTGGCTGTCAGTTTTAAAGAATGATGTCAGATTCATTGTATCAGCGTCAGGCAGAGCGGAAAAAGCGGTCAAATATATTTTAAATGAAGCATGACAGAGAATGAGCAGGTAAAAACAGGGTGTATCCTCTTGAATGGCTGCACCCTGAATATGACAATAGGAAAGCATAAGGATATGACAAAAGAACACTTTGAAACGAATACAAACTGGAAAATGAGCTATGAAGAATATCAGAGATGCGACTGCACGCAATGTAACAAAAAAGATTGCATACACCGCAATGCTTTTAGACGAGTACCTGTCATTGATGGCGGTTTAGGTTTATGCCCTAACTTGAAAAAAGTGTAATATATGAAATGATAAACCGATAATCAATGATATATGATAAAGGCTATGTGCTTTAACGGTTCATAGCCTTTTTGTGCGGTTTATTTGGTCATATTTGCATGATTATCATGCGGTTTCAGGGTCAAATAGGGCTTGTAACGGCTTTATTGATAACACATTAGGGCAATCTTAAAAAGTGGCTGGAATCGGCTCGTAGCGCGCTTGTTTGGGGTCTGTATGATGGTGCAAAAGGCGCAAGGATGTATGCCGGATAGTTTACATAGTAAAAATTTGACTTCACTGTGGTAAAGTGCGCATCTGCTCTACACATATCTCAACTCTATATTAAAAATGTACCAAAGTATTTCAACATAAATATATACATTATTTCAATCGTATGAATGTTTCTTTTTAAGAATATTCGACAAGTTTTACATCAATATCAAGCAAATAGCTCATAATTGATTTGCCTGCTTTCATTTGCTGAATATCAAAATCAATTTGATGAATAATAGTGCTAATTCTATCTATTTGGCTTAGCAATACACTTTTCTGGCGGAGAAGTGCAGAGAATATCTGTTTCTCTGATGATACTTCCATTGAGCCTGTTATTGATTTGATTTCCTCTAAAGTAAGTTTATAGGACTTCAGCCTATTGATTAACAGCATTTTCTCTAATTGCTTGATGGAATAATACCTATATCCATTTTCAAAACTTATTTCTTCAGGATAAAGTAGTCCTATTTCTTCATAGTAGCGTAGTGTTTTTGGAGTCACCTCACAAATCCGAGAAAACTCACCTATTGATAGCATTTAGCCTCTCACCTTCTTTTCTTGATATAAAGTATAAACCTTTCCGTAAGGGCAAAGTCAAAGCCATTTTTAATTTATATCCCTTACACAGCTCTACTGTACCATGCATTAAAATCTTTCACAAGGATGCAATTATATTGTCAAAGGTGAAAATAAATACTACTAAATATAAAATTGCATTTCGTTCTCATATTCTAACCCGAAATGTAAAATAATATAGAGTGATATGAGAATGTACCAATACGAGAAACAACTTGACTTCCACGCCCTGGGCCGGGAGATCAAACGCAAAAGAGAGGAAAAGGGCTGGACGCAGGAATACCTCGCTCAGTTGGTGGATCGTGTGCCACGATCCATTATGTATATTGAGAACAGGGGCCAGCATCCAAGCCTCAACACCTTTTACCAGCTTGTCACTCTGCTGGATATTTCAGTGGATCAATTCTTTTTTCCAGACCCCAACACGGGCGAAAGCTCATGCAGGAAACAGATTGATATACTGCTCAACTCAATGAGTGAAAAAGAATTAACCGTAATAAAAGCCACGGCAGAGGGACTCAGGCAGGCCCGGGAAACGGAGGATGCTTAAGAAAGCGTGACCTCCGTTTTTTGCGCCATGTAGAGGAATCGCACGAAACGGCAAGCAGGGCAGGTGTGGCCACACCTGCTATTTTCTTGTGCCGCTGGCCCTGCGAAAATGCTTGTTGGGGAGCTCCCCAAACCCGCAGGACTTCGGGACAAAGTGTCCCAAAGTCCCGGACGCTTACGCTTATTGTCTGCGGCCCGGGCTATCGCTCCGGGGCCTTATTTTCCCGCCCGTCCGTGTGGCCGAGCAGATGGTCAATGTTCGCCTTGACCGCCACGGCCTGCCGCATATCCGCCTGGGCCTTGCGGTACTCCGCATAAAGGGCCTTTTTCTTTTCCGCCAGCTCCTGGCGGGTCTTTTTCATATCCGTTATTTTTGGAAGTTTCTCCCCGTTTAAGAGGTTGTTCAATACCGCTTTCGCCGCCCGGTAGCTGGTGAATATTATCCTCCTTGGGAGCCACCAGTTTCCCGCTTGAGAGCCACCTGGAAGTTTCCACCTTGAGAGCCACCCCGGACACAAGATATAGTAGTACTGCCTCTGTTGCTTCAAAATACAACAGAGGCAATAACATGTATAGCTTATTCAGACGATCATGATTCTATTTCGTCAACAAGCTTTTTCAGTTTCTTTGAATCATACAGCTTTCTCAGGTTTGTTTCATTTGTAGGGATTTCATAGGCATTATGGATAATCCTGTCCATGATGGAATCTGCCTGCGTTCCGCCGCCGAGCCTGCCATGCCATTCATCGACAGGATACTGTCCGACAAAGACGGTGGAATGATTCCCGCTGCGCTGTTCAAACAGCTCATAGAGGTTCTTGGCGTCTTTTTCGGAAATTTTGTAATTAAGCCACTCATCAAGGATAAGGATCTGATAGTTGCCGATCCTTTTCCTGTATTTTGTAAGCTCCCTGAGGTTGTCGTTCTGATTCTCAAAGTTACGCATCAGGTCAGGCATCCTGATATACAAAACCCTGTAAGTTTGTCTGCACGCTTCCACGCCAAGGGCGCATGCAAGGTAAGTCTTTCCAGCGCCGGTCGGTCCTGTGATGACAAGATTTGTTGCATTGGAAACAAATCCCATTGTGGCCAGATTCAGGATCGTGGACTTTTTTATCTGTCTGGAATCGTAATCCAATGATTCCAAGCTTGCGCTAGGATATTTAAAGTAAGCATTCCTGATCAGTCTGTTTATGAGCCTGTTCTCCCGTTCCTGTATCAGTGTTTCCAGAAGCAGTTCCAAACGCTTTTCGTAGCTTAGATCCACAAGTTTTATATCTTTTTCCTGCATTTCTATGATTCTTGCAAGGTCGCTTAATTCTAATACCGATAAACTCTTTTTTATTTCAATGTTCATTTGTCGTCTCTCCTTTTTTTGTAATAATCTGCGCCTCTGACAATTCCGAATTTCTGATTGTTTTCCTTGAACTCTGTGAGTTCTTTTGCACTGTTTATGCTCCTGGCATGGGAATATATAGTCTTATAATAAGGCATATGGTATTGCCTGAGCGCTTTATCACATGCTTTTTCAAGGACTTCCGGTGTATAGATATCCGCTATGGAAAGTATGGCTCTTGCTGTCTGCATGGGTTGTTCTTTCACTTTTGCCTCGTCAAACATCCTGCGGATTACCTCAAATGTTTTGGGGCCTGTTTCCCTTGCTTTGTCACAGAGATCTTCCACTGACAGATTTTTTTTGAGCGGCAAAGGAAGATGGGCTTGCTCTGTCCGCATACCGTTTGTCATATGTTTGGAAAGTATCGGATGCTTTGCTATCTCTGTTCTGTTATAATAGATAAATACAAGATGGCTGTTAAATTTGATATCCACCTTGTATCCGATATACCTGTATGGAACGGAATACTGACCTTTGTTCCACCATATATGAGAGTTGCTGCCGACTTTATGCCCATAAGACCATTCACAGACTTCATAGGGAATAAGCGGCAGGGCTCTCAAGTATGGTTTTTCTTCCGTTTCAAAGATGCTCCGGCGGCTTCCGGGGCGCTTCTGGAAAGGCTTGTCATTGAATTCTTTTACCGCTTTTCGGATTCCGGCATTTAATGCGGCTAATGATGGGAAGGTATCATTTCTGAGTTTTGCGATAACAGCCGTGGCAATCTTACCCACACTCCCTTCCACACTTGCTTTCTGCTTTGGCTTTTTGACGCCTGTTGGCATGATAGCTACGGAATAATACTCGCCAAGCGAAAGATACGCCTCATTTAGTATGATCTCACCTCTTTTAGGATGTGAGGTCACTCCGGTTTTTAAGTTATCACAGACAACTTTTACCGGTGTCCCGCCAAAAAACCGGAACATGTTTACATGACAGGAAAGCCATGCTTTTTCATCCATACTGGCTGCGGCTTCCACATAGCTTATCTGGCTGTAGGGCATAGTTGCAACAAACAGGTATGCTGTTATACGTTCCCCGGTATCCGGCTCCGTATAGCTCATTGCAGGGCCGGACCAGTCAACTTCAATCTCTAATCCGGGTTTGTGTTCTATGTGGCTCGTATAGTTTTTATCTGCCGTAAATTTCTTATAATTTTTAGCAAATGTTATATAAGAACATGCACGTGCCCCGTCTTTCTCACATCTGGCACAGTATTCTTCCCAAAGGAGCTTCTCTGTGACGCCTGTCTTCTTTAATTCCTTATGGACGTAAGAATAATCAACCGGTGCATATCTGGGCTTATATTTAAACTTATCCGGATAAAACAGTCCATAGAGTCTGTCGTCATCCCATTCAGAAATATCATCCCACGATCTGCCTGACTGTAAAAACAATGCCTGAACTTCGGCGACGGTGTTTCTGGATACACCTAAAACTTTTGATACCTCCCTTGCGCTTAGATTTTTTCCCAGAAGTTCGAGAATGCTTCTGACTTTTGTCTTCTTAAACATAAAAAGACCTCCTTATAGATTATTTGGTGATACTGCATTTGCAGTTCTCCAGAAATAACTATAAGGAGATCCATAATAAAATCAAATATACATGGCAGCACAATATGTTGTGGTGGCTCTGAAGGTGGAAAATATCCATTCCGGATGGCTCTCAAGCGGGAAACTGGTGGCTCCCAAGGAGGATAATATTCAGTCAGGGAAATTCCCGAAAAAATGAAAACAAAAAAACGCCCCTGACAATAAACATTGTCAAGGACGAGCAAATACTAATGACCCGCGGTGCCACCTTGTTTCATGGAAAGTCCATGCACTTTGCAGGATACTAACATATCCCTGGCAACTGACGTATGCCATACGTTACGATATACTCGGCTTAGCCAAGCCTTTCCCCCGTACCCTCAGCGGTCCATTTGATAATCTGCGTTCTGTCCGGCTCCCACCTGCCCGGACTCTCTGGAAGTGCACAACTACCGTTATCTCCGCCTCATCGGTTTTGATTATTGATAATTTATCACAGAGTCAAGCAGATGTCAACAATTTTTTCATGACCTGACACTATTCTCTGCAGACAGGGAAACGTTCTTCCACTCACAGCAGACTGGCCGCGCCGATCACCCCTGCCTCCTCGCCCAGAGCCGCCGCTTCCACCTCCGGAATCTCTCCATACATTCCTCCAAAACAATCTCTCTGCACAATGTGCCGCAAAGATTCCAGCAGCCACTCTCCACATTGTCCGACCTCACCGCCCAAAAGTACAAGCTGTGGACGGAAGACATTTACGATGTTTGCAATGCCGGTTCCCAGCTTCCGCATATAATCATCTGCCACAGCCTGCGCCCCGGTATCGCCGCCTGCTGCCATCTCGAACAATTCCTGCAATGTCATCGCCTTTCCCAGCGCTCTTTCCGTCTCCCTCGACAAAGCCGATGCCGACACATAGGCTTCCAGACAGCCCCTTCTGCCGCAGGTACACGGTTTTCCGTTCTCTGCGATGACCATATGTCCCAGCTCAATACCGCCAAATCTGCCGCCCTCATAGATTCTCCCGTCCAGAATGACTCCGCTGCCCACACCCGCTCCCAGCGTGAGCATAACCATATCCCGATAGTCTCTGCCCGCGCCTGCTGCCGCTTCACCAAGCGCAGCCGTATCCGCATCGTTGGCGACCCGTATCGGAAGTGGAAACAGCCTGCCAAACGCCCCGGCCAGATCTGCGTTCTCCCAGCGGATATTATTGGAATACCGAACGATGCCATTCTTACAGTCCACCGTTCCGGGAACACCGATTCCAATCCCTGTACACTGGTCCATAGAAATCCCCTCCTGTTCCAGCAGCTCTGAGATGACTGCGGCTGTCTCTGCGGCCACAATCTTCGCTCCCCGTCCGGCTTTTGTGGCGATCACCCTGGACGCGATCACCTTCTGATGCACATCCACCAGACCAATCCTCGTATCAGCGGTTCCAATGTGAACCCCAATGCGGACCGGTCCGGCCTTTTCACGGATCGTCGTGACCAGAGCGTCACAGCTCCCTTCCACATTATAGGCGCCGCTTCCCGCCGCCAGGAAAAAGCTGTCACCTTTCCGGTAAGGCAGAGTCTCACCCTGACAGGAGATCGCCCCTTCGCCGTCCAACACAAGAATACTCACAAAAGACCGCTCTGTCACGCTGCCTTCCATCTTCTTCATCATAATACCATCCAGATTCAGCTTATCAACCGTAAAATAATCACAGTCCGCCACGTGCGGATAACTGCTCTTATCCTTGATGATCGGTACCCTGTTAGTGACGGCAAGCGCTTTCTCAATATGCAGGTCTCTTTTTTCGCCGTTCCTGCCATAATCATAGACCCGGTAAGTCACATTTGAATTTTGCTGAATCTCTGCGATCAGTATGTCCCTGCCGATCGCATGGATCGTCCCCGATTCGATGAACAGGACATCTCCCTTTTGTACCGGCACTGCATGAAGCACTTCCAGCAGCGTATCTTCCCGTATTCTGAGCGCAAATTCTTCCCTGCTGATCTCCCTCTGAAACCCATAATACAGAAAGGCATCCTCGCCGGCATCCATGACATACCACATTTCTGTCTTACCATACTGTCCCTCGTTTTTCAGAGCATACCGGTTATCCGGGTGAACCTGGATCGACAGATTGTCCCTGGCATCAATCAGTTTGATCAGAATCGGAAAATCCCGAAACCTCCTGCAATGAGTGCCGAGTACTTCCTTGCCCTGCTCCTCGATAAACTGCTGCAGCGTCTTTCCCGCATGTACACCTTCCGCGATGACAGACGGCCCGTCGGGATGGCAGGACAGCTCCCATGTTTCCGCGAGAATCTCCCCTTCATATTGTTTGCCATATTCTTCCACAAGCCTGCGTCCGCCCCAGATATAATCTTTACAGCTCGGCCTTAGTTTTAAAATGCCCACCTTTTTCTCCTGTCTGTTTGCTGCCTTTTCCCTTGCCCTGATCTTACTTTCATTAAAATCGATTCTCATGAAATTGTCAACCTCGGACAGGTTACAACTGCCACAACCGCAGAAGATTCAGCCTGTCTGCGCTGCTGTCTTCATAAAGCAAAACGTTGACCGTCCTCGTTTCATAACATACGGACATTGTTTTATGACAACGGCCTAATACCGGACGGAAAATAGTACGATATTGTATGCAAATACAGTTTTCTGCTTTTCGCAGACAGGAAAGGAGCAGACCTTATGAATATTTCAAGGCACGGCTTTGGCCAGCCATTATATCAGAACACCGCGCTCAAAAGCACAAGGGAAAGGCTGCAGCGCCAACAGAAAGCCGACAGCCAGATCGATTATCTGGAGGAGCGTAAACATGGACTGAAAAGCATGGAATGCGGCACACCGGAAGAAATTGCCCGCAAGCTGGAAATGTACCATACGTATGAAGACCAGATCGCCGCAGTCAAAATGGCTTATAATCAGGAACAAATGTTCCATGTCCTGGAAGAAGCCAAAGAAATGGGGGAAAAGATCGCCGAAAAAATCAAAGAGCTGGAACCGAAGACAGCGGAAGAAAAGAAAAAAGAGATTGCCGAAGAGGCTTCCGGAGCAGAAGAAAACGATGGCATGCTGGAAGAGATCTTCGATGAGATCGATACACTCACGGAAGAGATGCTGGACGAACTGAAAACGGAACAGCTGACGGAAGAAGAACTTGAAAAACAGGAACTGTTGAAAGAAGAACTGAAAGAAAAAGAATCTGTGCAGACCGTCAGGCCAGACCACTGACACTAACCGCCCAGCGTCACATCCTGCTGCGCATACCAGGAAAGAGCGCGTGTAAGATCTTCCTCCGCGAAGTCCGGCCACAGTTTTTCCTCCACATAAAAATCTGCGTACACAGACTGGATCGGCAGAAATCCGGACAGTCGCCTCATACCACCCCAGCGGATGATCAGATCAATCCGGGAAATATCCCGGGAAAAGGGCTGACCATCCGTTTTCATATGGGACAGATCCCACTGCCAGCCATAGTTGACGAGAAAGTTCACGCGGATACCGCCGCCCTGCACCTGTGTCCGCTCGGTATAGGGCAACAGTTCCCCGGGGAAACACGGGGAAGAACTGTCGCCGATCACAAGCAGATCGGCGCCCTCCTGCGCAATCAGGCCGACTGCCTCCACACACGCGCGCTGAAACGCCCGAAACTGTTTTGCCGGGCGTTTACAGTTGTCCACAGTGAACCCATAGTATGTGATCTCTTTAATCCCGCTTGCCCTGGCCTGACGCAAAAGCGCGAGACCCGGTTCCAGGCCAAAGGCATAGCCATCCTGCTTTTCCATCCCATGTCCTTTGGCCCAGCGGCGGTTGCCGTCGGGAATGATACCGATATGCTGCGGTTTTTGTCTGCTCATCATCCATCACCTATGATGAGTATTGCCGGGGCTGCCCGTCTTGATACAATCCCGTCTTATTTTATCTTTTCCAGAAACATATCGTTGACAGGTGTGGCAAGGCCATGCTTTCTGCCAAGCTGACAGATCGTGCCGGCAAAGAGGTCCACTTCCGTCTTCCTGCCCGCCTTGCTGTCCTGACGCATGGAAGGCTCTCCATCCGGATTGAGGCCGTCGATCACAACCAGCCACCGTACAATATCCGCATCAGACAGTGCGACGCCCTCGGCATTGGCCACGGCCACGACTTCCCTCATTGCCGCCTTCATCATCTCTCTCGGTTCTCCTTCGGTCTGTACCGTGCGGAACGTGCCCGCACAGAGCGAAACCGTCTGGTTCACGCCGACATTGCAAAGCAGCTTGCTCCACATCGCCTGACGAATATTCTCCGGACAGCAGTAGGCAAAACCTGTCTCATCAAAAAAAGAGGTCACGGCATGAAGAGTTTCCTCCCTGCCTCCTTCCATGACACCGAGCGCCAGTTCTCCCTGATTCATACAGATCACTTTGTTCCCCTCCCGCAGCGCATCCATCTTCTGTGCGATGCAGTGCACGACATTCTCTCTGCCAAATTTCCGTCCCAGGTCTTCCTCACTGCGAATCCCGTTTAACACGGAGATAAGGATTGTATCTTCGTTCACCAGATGCGCCACTTCCTCCATTGCCGCTTCCAGCGCGCCGTATTTCACTGCAAATAAGAGCAGCTGGCAGGGGCGGGTCTGCGCCGCAGCGTCCTGATAATTTAAAACACACGGCCGGCCGTTAAAGACGATCCCCTCTCTCTCGTACCGCTCGATCCTGTTTCGGTCTGCCAGCACACGCACCTTTTCCCTGCCGAGCTTTCCTGTAAAAAAATCCGCATACATAACCCCCAGGGCACCCAGCCCCACAATGTCTATCGTCTCGATCTTCATCCTCTGTTCTCCTTTCCGCTCATCGCTCCACCCCGTCTCTGGCCTCAGTTCCCTTCTCATACGGATGGCGGACGCTTCTGATCTCCGAAATATAATCGCTCTCTGCCGTCATTCTGGCAGATGGCCTTCTCCCCGTCAAAATAATTTCCACTTCCGGTGCCTCTTTCCCGAGAGCAAGTATCTGTTCCAGCTTTCTCTCATCTGCCATCCGTAACCTGCACGCATGTGTGATCTCGTCGAGGACAACAAAATCAGCGCTTCCAAAGCGCAGCGCGCTGTCGATCTCCTCCAGCATCCATCCGTAAAAGTCTGTAAGTTCCCGCTTCTGCCCTTCCGTCATCTGCGCATAAAAGGGGTACGGACGCGCAAACCGGAGAATACGGACATGCGCTATTTCTGAGAGGACCCGCAGCTCTCCTGTCTCCTGTCCTTTCAGAAACTGGGCAAATATGACATTCCTGCCCCGGCCGGCCGCCCGCACCGCCGCCCCTACCGCCGCTGTCGTCTTCCCTTTTCCGTCTCCACAGTACAGTTGTATCATCGTCTGTTCTCACATTCCTTCCTCGGACAATTCGCGCATATATTCTGCTCCCCACACGTCTCTCCGAGAATGCCCCGGAATACGACACTCTTTTTCGGGCGCAGTACATATACCTCACTGCATGTCACGATAAATTCTGTTTGTCCTGCTGCCAGAGCCTGTATCATATCCGCCATCTGTTCCATCGGTATATGCGTGCCCGGAAATTCAAGGCGTTCCAGAGACAGCCCCGTCTCCTCTCGGAGCATATCCCCCAGTCTCTGACAGGCTTTCTCCAACAATGTATTGCCGATGCACTCCAGAAAATACGTCTCCGACATAGCGCCTGCATCACTGTAAAGCGCCTGCATCGCATCAAACGTCTCTCCCAGCGTCACGGCACAAAATACGCTTCTCTCATGCCCGTATGCGGGCGCAGCCGTTTCAAAACACGCCTGCACACGGAGCAGAGGCAGCGTTGCCTCATACAATGCCGTTATCTGCGGCAGCTGCGCGCGCTCAAAATGATAGCGGTCCGCCATCTCTTCTCTCTCTGCCTTTGTCAGTTCAACCGTCAATCCTGCCTGTTTCATAGGTTAGATTCCTCACGCTTTCAATGCCCGCATGGCGTTCAAGATCGCAATGACTGCCACACCGACGTCGCCAAACACTGCTGCCCACATTGAAGCCACTCCGCAGGCCGCCAGCACAAGAATCAGCGCTTTGACACCGATGGCAAAGACCGTGTTCTGCTTCACGATCGTCAATGTCCGCCCGGAAATCTCCATTGCCCGTACGATCTTGGAAAGTTCATCTGTCATGATCACCACATCGGCCGCCTCAATGGCCGCATCGCTGCCGAGACCGCCCATGGCGATCCCGATGTCCGAGCGGGCGAGCACGGGTGCGTCATTCATACCGTCCCCGACAAATACAAGTTTGCCGTCCCTGGACTTCTCACGCATCAGCGCTTCCATCCGCTCCACTTTATCGCCGGGAAGCAGCTCCGCATATACATGATCGATGCCCACTTCCCCGGCCACCGCCTCCGCCGTCGCCCTGCGGTCCCCGGTCAGCATGACAATATCCCGGACACCGGACGCCTTCAGCCCGGATACCGCCGCCTTCGCGTCCTCTTTGATCTCATCACCGATCACGAGATACCCCGTATACATCCCTTCACAGGCAACATAGACGATTGTTCCCGTTTCCTCCGCCTGACCGCAGGAGATACCGTTTCGCTCCATCTGGCGCCGGTTGCCCGCAATGACCTTCCTGCCGTCGACAGAGGCGCGAACCCCGAAGCCGGCCTCTTCCTCCAGGCCAGAGAGCCTGCTTCTGTCGATTTCTTTCCCGTATGCCTGTAGCAGTGATCTTGAGATCGGATGATTGGAACCACTCTCCGCATATGCCGCCAACTCCAAAAGCTCAGATGCGCGCTCCGGCGTATCTTCCGCCGGCACGATCCTCTTTACGACAAAGTTTCCTTTTGTCAGTGTACCCGTCTTATCCATGACAACGATTTCCGTCCGTGTGAGCGCCTCCAGGTAATTACTGCCCTTGACCAGCACGCCGGCTCTCCCCGCACCGCCAAGCCCACCGAAAAAGCTCAGCGGAATCGAAATCACAAGCGCACACGGGCAGGAGACAACGAGAAAGGACAGCGCGCGATAAATCCATGTCTCCCAGTCACCGCTAAGAAGCAGCGGCGGGATGACAGCCAGCAGCAGAGCAAGGCCGACGACAGCCGGCGTATACCAGCGCGCGAATCTGGAAATGAAATGCTCGCTCTCCGATTTGCGGCTGCTCGCGTTTTCTACAAGTTCCAGCACCTTCGATACCGTCGATTCCCCAAATCCTTTTGTTACCAGCACCTCAATCACTGCCGACTGATTGACACAGCCGCTGATCACCGCATCTCCTTCGCCGGCTTCCCGCGGAAGGCTCTCCCCCGTCAGCGCCATCGTATCCAGCGTCGTATTTCCTCTTTCGATCACCCCGTCAAGCGGAACCCGCTCTCCCGGTTTGACTGTGATCCGCTCTCCCGGCGCGACCTCTTCCGGTGAGACTGTCAGAATCTCTCCGCCCCGCATCACATTGGCATAATCAGGCCTGATGTCCATCAACTCCCTGATCGATCTTCTTGACTGATTGACCGCGTAGCTCTGGAACCACTCCCCCACCTGATAGAACAGCATGACCGCCGCCCCTTCCGGATACTCGCCGACCAGAAAAGCGCCGACGGTGGCGAGCGCCATCAGAAAATTCTCGTCAAACACCTGACCACCGACAATGTTTACAGCCGCTTTTTTCACCACATCGCCGCCGCTCACGAGAAATGCGGCCAGAAAGGCAATCAGGGCAGCATTGGGATACCGCTCTCCCCACACCCCTTCGACCAGAAGAGCCGCTGCAAAAAGCGCCGCGCCGAGAAAGATCCGGTACAGCCTCTTTTTTAATTTCTTTGTCATTTCTTTCTCCTTCTCACCGGAATTCCGATGTCTGATCTCCCTGCTCTTTTATTTTTCAATCACCGTAACATCCGGTTCATATTTTTTGACAATTTTTTTGATCTCTTTGGTCAATGTCCGTGCCTTTGTCTCATCTGCCTCAACCACCAACTTTTGTGTCAGCAGTGTCACTGTGCTCTTTGTCACTCCATCCAGTTTTGCCACCTCGTCTTCAATCTTGCCCGCGCAGTGTGCACAGTCCAAATCTTCCAGTATATAAGTTCTGATCATGTTTCTTTCCTCCATGTTTATTATGAATTATAATAGCATAAGTTCCCTTCCCGTTACCGGCTCCCATCACTCCTCGATATGCTCGGTTCCCTGACTGAGTATCGTGGCGATATGTCCGTCCGAAAGAGAATAAAATACTGTTTTGCCCTCCCGCCGGTTCTTAACCAGCGCCATCTGTTTCAGCAGCCGGAGCTGATGAGAGATCGCTGACTGCGTCATATCCAAAATCTGTGCCATATCGCAGACACACATCTCCGAACAGAGAAGCGCATGTAAGATACGAATCCTTGTCACATCGCCAAATACTTTGAAAAACGACGCCAGTTCACTCAGCTTCTCTTCCTCCGGCATTTGTCTCATCACCTGCTCTTTGAGCTGTGCGTGCGTATGGGTGCATTCGCACTGTTCTATCCTTATGTCTTTTTCCCGCAAGGCATCTCCTCCCTTTTCTCTGATATTTATCATATGAATAATTGTTCATATGTTCATTATATCATCTGACAGAGTTCTGTCAACCGTATTTTTTATTAACGAATCAATCAGACTGGAAACTGCCCGCCACACCTGAGCGTAGCCTTCCTATGTATTGTGCAATCTGTTTCTATGAGATATACTGTAACGGAGAAAATGAGAGTACACGCCGCTCAGACGTCTGCGACGTCCCCTGCATGGATCATAGATGCCTGCAAAAGGCGGCAGAACAAAAGAAGAGGTGACTGATGAAAAAACTGTTTGAGAGCAGCGTTTACAGATATGTCTTTATGATACTGGGGATTACCCTGTCCTACACAGGATCCGCTTTCTGCGCCTTCGCTGACGTAGGACAGGGACCGGTAGGTGCGTTTCAATATGCCCTCTCTATGCTCACAGCCATAAAGATGGGAACGATCGCGTTCCTTTTCCAGTCCCTGTTTGTATTGGCGCAATTTTTGATCGAAAAAAAGGATTTCAGATTATATCAGCTCTTGCAGCTGGCCGTATCTTTTTACGGGGCGGTCGTACTCAATTTCGTCCTCTACGACGTACTGGAACGATACATCGAATCCGTCCCCTATCTGTGCAGACTGTTACTGTTGATTGCCGGTTTTGCCCTGAACGCATTCGGTGTCTCCCTGACACTGGAGTCCGGGACACTCCGTGTTCCGCTGGAAGGCTTTCTCAAACTGTTATCCGAACGGTCCCGCTTCACACTCGGACAGTACAAGCAGCTCTCTGACCTCTGCCTGCTTGCTCTCGCCGTCCTCATCAGTATAATTGGTCACAATGGTATTACAGTCCGGGAGGGTACGATATTAAACGCGGTCTGTTTCGGGTGGCTGCTCGATCTGTTCCACCGACCGGTGAGCCGCTTTTTTGCCCGCCCGGAAGCACATTCTTCTACTGATCCCTTGAAAGCAGCGTCGAAATAACTTCTCCTCTGTCTGCATTGACAAAGGTCACGGAAATATCATCCACGGATTCTCCGATAATTTCCTGTAACAAAATACAAAAAACCCCTTTCAAAAAGGGGTTTTCCTGCCGCAGACCGGAATCGAACCGGTACGGGTATCACTACCCACGGGATTTTAAGTCCCGGGCGTCTGCCAGTTCCGCCACTGCGGCACGACCATTGCTGACCGATGGGACCTATAGGGCTCGAACCTATGACCCTCTGCTTGTAAGGCAGATGCTCTCCCAGCTGAGCTAAGATCCCCTGATATGACAAAACTTTCGTACAACGACCCAGATCGGACTCGAACCGACGACCTTCGCCGTGACAGGGCGACGCTCTAACCAACTGAGCCACTGGGCCAAATATATCATCTGTAATAAATACTGTTTCCTGGATAAATGGACCTTCGGGGACTCGAACCCAGGACCGACCGGTTATGAGCCGGTTGCTCTAACCAACTGAGCTAAAGGTCCGCAAACCCTTACGGGTCATAAACAATAATAAATGCTGGACAGACAACTGTCAACTAAAACTTCCAGTGACTCCGACGGGAATCGAACCCGTGTTACCGCCGTGAAAGGGCGATGTCTTAACCGCTTGACCACGGAGCCATTCCGGCTGCCCTGTCCATCTCCAGATGCTCTTTCGGGCAGCCTCAACGAAAGTTATGATACCACACTTCCGGTAATTTGACAAGAGGAAATCTGTTATTTCCGCAAGGATTCTTCCTGAAGTTTGTCGAACTGCGCCATGCACTCCTCCACCGTAGCGCCGTTTAACAGTTCTCTTACGATCAGACAGGTATTTCCCCATTGCTCTACTTTCATGCCTGCATTAGAGCCAAGGACGCAGACATTATCCCGTATCTTGTCATCCAGCGGTTTCAATGCGGGAATACAATCCACTTCCACATTTTTGGAAGGAGAGATCACCCGGTTCGTCTCCGCATAGACTTTGAGCGCTTCATCAGAGAGCATGACATCCAGCGTACGCATTGCATCTTCCCGATGTCCGGCATTGACGCCGACCGCAAAACCAGTCATCGAAATAACCGGCATCTGTCCGCGACTGCTCGGAAAACCGATCACAAGCATGTTAAAATCCGGATTCCCGTATGACGTCTCTGTGTTCGCCGCACCCCAGTACGCCATGACGATCGGTGTCTTCTGCGCCAGAAAATCCGGCCCTTCTCCTTCAATCGCCTCGCTCACATATGCTTTTTCCGCATCGATGTAGCCACAGTCCATTAACTCCTTCAGGAATTCAAAACCCGGCCTCATATACTCACTGTATTTACGTTCTCCGCTGTTTAACGCTGCGATCTCCTCCTGCGTATTTCCGCCGTTGTACAAGTCCGCATATGCCTGCGCGAAAACAAACGTTTCCAGCCACCACCGGTTGGCGCCAACCGGTGTCTCGATCCCATTCTCCTGAAATACCCGGCAGCACTCCAGAAACTCTTCCGGTGTCTCCGGCAGGGCAAGATCGTATTGGTCAAACATATCTTTATTGACAAACAATCCGTATGCCACCACTTCCTGGGGTATCGCCACCAGCTTCCCGTCCACGACATTTCCCATTTTCACTATATCTTTCAGGTTTTGGGTACAGGAGAGTCCTGACAAGTCTGCCAGTTCTCCTTCCTCGCCCAGTTTCAGGATCACATCTGCATTCAGCAGATAAATATCATCCATATTGCTTCGCACACGGTCAAGTGCGACTTCGTCATAAGTCTTATCCTGATAGTCCTCAGCCGTATAAGTCCTGTATGCCACATTTACACCGAGCTTCTCTTCTGCCATGATTACCGTCAGGTCTGACGCAGTCCGCGCTACATTTTCCACATCAGGATCCGTCTTCTCCATGGGGCTGAACAGATTGACCACTTTGTCATTACTCTCGCCGGATATAATCACATTGGTATCATCACGCTCTGCGCCGCAGGCAGCCAGCGCCAACATTGCTATCCCTGTCAGGCAGACTGCAGCCATCTTTCCCGCAGCCTTCATCCATTTTCTTTTCACGCGCTATTCCCCTCGCCTTGTATACTGTCCGATAACTTTCTTTAACAATTCCACTTCAATCGGCTTCGCCAGATGCGCGTTCATTCCTGCATCCAGCGCCGCCTTTTCATCTTCCGCAAAAGCGTTCGCCGTCATCGCTATAATCGGTATCTCACGGGCGTCATCACGGGCCAGCGCCCGGATCTCTCTCGTCGCGTCATAACCATTCTTGACCGGCATCTGGACATCCATTAAGATTGCGTCAAATTCCCCCTTCAGCGAACACCGGAACCGCTCTACTGCCAGACATCCGTTCTCGGCAATCTCACATTCGGCGCCTTCCATTGCCAGAAGCTCCGTGAGAATCTCCGCATTGATCTCATTATCCTCCGCGGCAAGAAAACGCATCCCTTCCAGATTGGCGCTTTCTTCCTGCTCCGGATCGTCCTTTTTCCTGTTCTCCGCACGTTCCTGTGGTATCCGAAACTCCAGCTCAACCCGGAAAAGACTGCCCTTGTTCAACTCACTGGAGACATCAATCGTCCCGCCCATCAGCTCAACGATATTCTTCGTAATCGCCATACCGAGACCTGTTCCCTGTACTTTATTGGTCGTACTGTTCTCCGCCCTTGTAAAGGCTTCAAATATCGTCTCCAGATACTCCGGCGTCATCCCATATCCGTCATCCTCTACCTCAATCCGGATACGCGCATACTGGCTGGAGCGCTGTTTTAATTCGCTCATGCGCAGCCAGATATTACCGCCTTTGGGCGTATATTTTACAGCATTGGACAGAAGATTGATCAAAATCTGATTGATTCTCGTCTCATCACCGAGCAGATGTTGAAAACGGATCCCTCTCACCTCAATGTGAAAGGCCTGCTCCCTGTCTCTCGCCATCGGACGGATGATTGCGTCCACGGAGGAGACAAGATCCTCCAGTGTAAATTCCGCTACATTAAGCACGACCTTCCCACTCTCGATCTTGGAGACATCAAGAATGTCATTGATCAGACTGAGCAGATGCTGTCCGGATGCGGCGATCTTTTTCGTATATTCGCGCACTTTCTCCGGGTCCTCGGCATCTTTGGCAAGCAGTGTCGTAAACCCAAGGACTGCATTCATCGGTGTGCGAATGTCATGCGACATATTAGAAAGAAACATCGTTTTCGAATTGCTTGCCGCCTGCGCCGCCTGCAAAGCCTCCGCCAACCGCTTATGATGAAGATCTCTTTCGGCTTCCCGCTCTTTTCTGATCTTGATCCGCTGCCTCTGATTAAAATAATACAACAGACAACAGAGAAAAAATGCGGTCAGCATCACAAAGACAACAATGAAAATGTTCTGATTGACAGTCCTTCCTTCCTGCTGGATCGCTTCGACGGGCACATAGCCGATCAGATAGATCGTTCCTCCGTTCACTGCCCACATATAGTTCAGAGAATCTTTTCCTCTGATGTCATGATAAAACAAAATATTTTTTCCGCTCTCCACACACGCAGAAACTTCCTTCCGCAGTTTTTCATCCAGAATATCATTCGCCCGGTAAAAATCCTGCAGGTTCAAATGTCCGGCGCTTCGCTCTCCCATTCCTTTCGGCTTCAGCACAAGTCGCTCTGTCTCTGCATCCATGATATAAAGCATTGCCTGTTTGTTGTAGAACCCCTCAGGCAGTGTTCTGTCAAAAGAATCATACGTGTATTCAATATAGAGTGTTCCAATCTCCTTATTCCCCTGTTCGACAGGGCATTTCATCGTGTAAGCCCATGTTCCCATATAGTTCAGATAAGATTGGGAAACTGCCAGCCCATTTACCATACCCTCCGCAGAAAAATCCAATTCGGCAGCGGAAAACCTTTCCCCTGTACTCGAGATTCCCTCACTCTCTCCCGCCATTATGAGAGACACTTTCGCCATCGTCTCGCTTCTCCGAAGGGAATGGACCAGTTCCTCCGGATCCCCCGCCGCCGCGATCTCCTGCGCCATGATCTTCTGGTATTCTGCTTCTTTATTTAAGATTGCCTCCAACGTGCACTTAATCAAATCCAGACTTTCGCTCAGATTCTGCGTCGCCGATGCGGACATTTCGACAGATATTTTCCGCACTACGGAAAACACTACCGCTCCTAAAATGCAAAACACCAATATTATGGAAATCAAAAGCGAAACACCCGCATCTACCTTTTTAATATTCCGCCTCTCCTTCACTTCCACTCTCCGTCACAATTATTATATTACAATTTTTTACATCTGCTTCAAATGGAACCGGTTGACCAGCTCATGCAGACGCTTGGACTGGTCGGACAGCTTTTCGCTCGTCTCCGCACTGTTTTGCGCAAACGTAGAATTCGTCTGTACGACATGACTGATCAGATCCACATTTTCCGTGAGCTGTTCCAACACAACTCTCTGGTTTTGGGAAGCATTATTGATCTTATCCATAGAACTTACAACTTCTTCAGACCCTTTCACGACTGCCTCCAATGACTTCGCCGTATTGTCAACAATACTCATGCCATTTTCAACCGCCATCTGAGAACCTTCGATCAACGCCGCCGTCTGATTCACTGCCTCCGCACTCTTTTCCGCCAACTCCCTGATTTCGCTGGCCACAATCGCAAATCCTTTTCCTGCCGCACCTGCCCTCGCCGCCTCGATCGACGCATTCAAAGACAGCAAGTTCGTCTGCATCGCTATATCTTCGATCGTTTTGACGATCTTCTCGATCTGACCGGATGACTCACTGATGGCCTCCATGGCCTGAACAAGTTTCTTCATTTCCGCATTGCTTTCCCGGATGCTCCGGCCCACTTCGGAAACGGTAGCGTTGGCCTCCTGTGCATCATTTGCATTCGCTGTCACATCTTTTGCCAGACTTTCTATGGAAGCAGCAAGCTCGTCGATCGCCGCCGCCTGTTCCGTTGTTCCATCTGAGAGCACTTTAGCCCCGGATGATACGTCCTCCGAGCTGACCGAAACTTTATCTGCCGAAAGTACGATCTGATGCAGCGTGTCATTCAAAGACTGCACGATTTTCTCAATGGACGCCTGAATGGGAATAAAATCCCCGATATAATTCTGTGTAATAGTGACATCCATATCGTTTTCCGCCATCTGAGAAAGACGCTCTGAGATGTCTTTGACATAGTTGCTGATCGTGGTACTGATATGATTAAACGCCTGCGACAGACGTCCCAGTTCATCATCAGACTGAAGATCAATATGGATGTTGAGATCACCGGATTCCAGTCTCGCTGCTCCGTCTGTGATCTGCCGGATCGGTCCCAGAGACTTGATAATGATCCGGTTCACTACGACAAGCAATAAAATCCCCAGCAGCACAACAATCACGGACAATTTCACCGCCCCATCTACGATGTCACCGTAAAACTCTCTACTGTCAACTGTCAGATGCAGTGTCCACTGCGTCTTTCCGCCGACCGATAAGGGAATGGCAACCGAAACGCCCTGTCTGCCCGTGCCGAAATTTTTACTTCTTCTAATGACAGAGTTACTGTTTCCATACTCCCCTTCCGGCATGGCCTGAATCGTACCTGCATCTTCCAGCATGACATCATAACCGACCTCAGAGGCATTGCGGCCTACTTTCGTGCCATCGGCAGAATCTACCAGAATCGTCCCATCCTCCGCAAGTGCTACCAGATGTGCGGAATTATAGTCAGTGCTGACCAGCAGGTTATTCTGCATATCGTCAAGACCCACATCGACACCGGCCACTCCATAGAACGCTCCCTCTGCATCCCAGACGGGAGCGATAATACTGATCATCATGATATTCTTTCCCATCAATTCATAGACATAGGGGTCCATAACATAGGGCTCGCCGGTCTCCTTGATCTCCATATAATATTCTTTTTCAAAATTATCAAACGCATCTTCATGCTTTTCAAAAACATATCCTGTATTTTCTTCGTTCGGATATACAACCGCTTCATAAGCGATGTCTTTTTTATGTACTTCATAAGGTTCGCCATTGGCATCTGCAATGACATTCTGTTCAAAATAAGCAAACCCGGTCGTAAAACCGTCCCCGCCTTCCATCAGACCTACAAGAGCATTGTCGATCGCACTCCTTTGCGCTGACGGATCCAATGTGGAAATATTACGGATAGAACCGGAAAATCCAACTGCCTTGCCATAGGCATTTTCAATATCATTGGCCATAAGAAACGCATTTTCATACGCGACCGCCGCCAATTTCTCTCTGTTGACCCGAATCAATGCTACTGCGGCAAAAAAAGCAGACATCAAGACAGTCAGAACAAAAATGATGATGACCATTCCAGCCATTTTGGTGATGATTTTTTTGCTGAGACTGCTGTTTTCGTTAAAGTGCAATGACTCAGCATTCTTTTCCTTGTGTAACATGAATTTCCCTCCAGTTTATCATTTATTACAGACGATAATATTATATCTATAACCATATTGGAAGTCAATTTCGTTTTTGCCCCTTCCACCATGATTTTCTTCAGACAGCAAAAAAGCATGAAGCCGAGCGTCCCATGCCTTTATTTACAACTAATTTCCCACATGTTACAATAAAAACAGCTATAATTACCCGCAATGGACAAAGGAAGAAACGATTATGAATATTCTGGAAGAAAGAATACGAAAAGACGGCATTGTAAAAGAGAATCATGTGCTAAAGGTAGACAGCTTTCTCAATCACCAAATGGACACAGCATTATTCCGTCAAATGGGCGAAGAATGGAAGCGGCGTTTTTCTGACGTACCCGTCACAAAAATACTGACCATTGAAGCGTCGGGGATCGGAATTGCCTGTGTGGCATCCGAATGTTTCAACGTGCCCGTAGTATTCGCCAAAAAATCAAAAAGTATCAATCTGGAAGGTGACCTGTACACAGCGGAAGTGGAATCCTTCACCCACAAATGTGTCAATCAGATTATCGTCTCCAGAAAATTTTTAAATGAGACGGACCATGTTCTGATCATTGATGACTTTCTCGCAAATGGCTGCGCCCTGCAGGGATTGATTTCCGTCGTATCGCAGGCACATGCTGCTCTGGAAGGAATCGGCATCGCCATAGAAAAAGGCTTCCAGCCCGGCGGCCAGATCATACGCAATCTCGGTTACCGCCTTGAATCCCTGGCCATCATCGACAGCATGGACGCGGCAACCGGTCAGATCCTCTTTCGAAAGCAGGACGAAGGCCAGTCCCTCTCCTCTTAAAACCTCTCATAAATAAAACTGTCCGTTCTTCTCACGGAAACAGGTGGAGAAAAACTGTTTCATGGCTTTGATCATATAACAGGTATCTTTTACTCCTGCCGTTTCATAGGCAGAGTGCATGGCAAGCTGCGGCAGACCAATATCTATGGCATTCAGGGAAACTTTTGCCGCAGAAATATTGCCAAGCGTACTACCACCTGTCTCATCAGAACGATTGGCAAAAAACTGCAGCGGGACACCCGCCTTCTCACAAATCTCCCGAAATAACGCGATACTCACCGCATCGCTCGTGTACTTCTGTCCAGCATGAGATTTGACAACGATTCCTTCATTCATGTACACACAATTTTCCACATCTGCTTTTTCCGGATGATTCGGATGCACTGCATGGGCATTGTCCGCACTTATCATAAAACTTTCTGCGACTGCGCGGTAATAATCCTCCTCCGACTTCCCAAGCCCCATATGAATCCGTCGGAGAACGTCATGTAAGAAGGTAGAACCGGCTCCCTGCTTCGTGCCGGACCCTACTTCTTCATTGTCAAAGCAGGCATAGACATTGACGCTCCCCGCCGGATGGCCTTCCAGAAACCCCTTTAAAGACGCAAAGGCACACTGCAGGTCATCCAGATGCTGCGCTGATATAAATTCCTCTTTCGCACCCCACACGGACGGCTTTTCCCGATTATACAAGTAAAGATCGCTTCCGTAGACAGCTTCCTCAGTAACACCTGCCGCCTCTGCGATCAACTTTCTGAAGTCGCCTTTCTGACTGCCGGCTCCGCCAAATAAAGGAAGCATATCCACTTGCTTATTATACGCATAACCGTCGTTCGCCGCCCGGTTCATATGGATTGCCATGCTCGGTATCACCAGTAAATCGCGGTCAATATTCACAAGCCTTGTGGTAAAATGATTTTCCTCTTTTACGACCACCCTCCCCGCAACAGAAAGCGGTCGGTCAAACCATGTCGCACAGAGCATCCCTCCGTATCCTTCCGTATTTAACTGCATATACTTTTTCTTCACTTCGATCTCTGCGTTTTCCTTTATCTTAAACGTCGGGAAATCGCTGTGGGAAGCTGCAATATGAAAACCATACGTTTCCGTCTCTGTTCCAACGTCAAATGCTATAATGCTTGAATCATTTCTTGTCACATAATATTTCCCGCCAGGCTGAATCTGCCATTCCTCATTTTCTCTAAGCCTTTCAAATCCGTGATTTGCAAGCTCTTCTCCAATCTTCTCCACCGCATGAAACGCAGTTGGACACTCCTTTATGAAATCTGTCATCTCCTGAGATATTTTCCTGTACATGCCTTTCCCTCCCTGTCACATTCTTTCATCGCATCTTAATACATCATTCAAACAACTCTGATATTAGTTCCCATACCGCACCAGAATAACGAGCCGGAAGCGGCATTTCCTGAAAATTCCTTTTCGCTTCCCCATAATTTCTCTTTGTTTTCCCATAATTCCTGTCTCTCATAACCGTCTGAAAAGGACAGTCCTGGAAATCATCTTGACTTTTCTCTGTTGTTTCATTATACTGGCTTCAACAAAAAAATCAAGGATACCAAACATGGGGATGATGGGGATGATAAATACAATGCGCGAACAGATTTATTCCTATATAAAAAACAAATATAATAGCAGACCGGAATACCTCTGGAGCCGCTTTCCTGAAGATGCGATTTTCCGGCATGAGGATAACAACAAGTGGTATGGTTTGATTATGAATATTCCCCGCAGTAAATTAGGGCTGCCAGATGATGAGAGAACGGATATTCTCAATATTAAACTGGACGATCCTCTCTTTGCCGATATGCTCATCCGGCAGGAAGGGTATTTCAAAGGCTATCATATCCGCCGGGGCAACTGGGTCTCCATCCTTCTTGACGGTACGGTTCCCTTCGAAGAAATCTGCGAACTGCTTGATAAAAGTTTTTTCGTCACCGCATCGAGGCAGGGAAAGCAAAAACTCCGCCCGCCAAAAGAATGGCTCGTTCCCGCGAATCCGAAATATTATGATATTGAACGCGCCTTTGACAAGGACAACATCATCGACTGGAAACAGGGGAGAGGCATTAAAAAGAACGATACGGTTTATATGTATGTCGGTGCTCCCGTTTCCGCAATTCTCTTTCAGTGCAGAGTAACAGAGACAGAGATTCCCTACGATTATGCAGATAAAAATCTCACAATCCAGTCACTGATGAAAATTAAGCTGTTTAAGCGGTATTCACCTGACACGTTTCCATTCAGCATCTTAAAAGAAACATACGGAATCTCTGCCGTAAGAGGGCCACGCGGAATCCCCTACAGCCTCAGTGAAGCCTTAAATACGAAATAAAATACTATGCTGTACATTTTATTACTTATGCGATAGGAACCCCGGGGGGGGAATTCCTATCGCATAACAAAAACCTGTAAACAATCATGTCTACAGGCTTCTCTGATTATCTGCTTTAACTCCCCGAGTAGGGCTCGAACCTACAACAACTCGGTTAACAGCCGAGTGCTCTACCGACGGGTGCGATTACATACTGTAAAACCTCTTTGGCAACTAACTATAAACAAAATCGGATTTCTTATTCCATATTTGCTTCCCACCATATTTCATTTTTTAGATAACGTTCTATGATATCAAATCTCCTAAATGCTGCCGCCATCGTTCGTCCATCTATCTCCGACAGACTTTCATTGTTAAAGTAGTCTTTCAGGATATCCGCCATTGCCTGTTCTGCCCTACTATACATCAATTCTTTGTTTTGATCAAAATAATTCTTTATTTCATAAAAATTAATATGGGTGATTTTTTGTAATGTAATACCCAACCCTTTTAAAATTTGCTTACCTATCATATATGCCATAAAATATTGACTATACAATCGATGCTCCTTAATTCCGTCCAGTTCACTCTCTTTCTTTCTATTATTATCACAATAACGAAATATAAGTACCGCAATCACCATCTGAGCAGCATTCAAGTTATCAAAAATCAATGAGTAGTATTTATCAAAAAATTCATTACGTCTATATTTTGCCAAATGCGGACATTCACGCCATACTGCGAAAACAGCCTCAGCCGCGACTGTCGATGGTATAACATTTATATTTAAGGCATTATCTCTCTTTCGTTTATAGACATATCCCAAATCATGTGCGCCGATTTCCAAAATCCCTTGACATTCATCATTTGATTTTAAATCTCTAAAGTCCACCGGATTCTGGCTATTTGTCGCATAAATAATATCCTGAATGATACCCGGATTTTCAGTGTCTTCAACTTCATAAAGACGTACTAACAAATATGTCTGTGAAAAATCCAGATTGGTATTTTCTTTTACAGTCTGATGTATCGTTTTACATGTTTGTCCACCGTTTATGATTTGTAAATCATCCGCTTTAACCATCCAATTCTGTTCCTGCAATGCATTAAAACTAAATTTTTTACAAATCATTGTTGCCCCGTTATTGAAAAAGAAAAAATTCTGACGTTTATCTGTATCCAATAGAGTTTCTGTGATTCCATCATTAATTACATTTTTTCCTAAATAGCGACGGATATTTTTTTCCAGCAGACTATCCCCAAATTCTTCCATCAATTTGTATACTTCCATTACGGAAACACGTCCAAGGAGTACTCGTTTATAATTAAAGTTTTCCTGAATAGCCTTTCCACTCAAAGAGATTTGTGTATTAATTACTTGTTCCCTGTTAATATACCGCATAATATCAATATGGGAAAAATGCTCAAATCGAACTTGACACTGACCTGCAAAAGCATTATTAATATGATTCTGACCTTCTTGATTCCAAGCCAGACCATTATTAAGCATCACAAATGTCACATATGGAATTGCACCATCTAATATAAAAGATCGAATCTCTTCTACTTTTTTTCTACTCTGTACATTTAATTCAATATGCGTAGAAGGATCAAACACACATTTTATAGTATTCACAGCTTTTTCAACTGCATTAGCTGGAAAATTACTGTCTTTATCCAGTTTTCTTGAATACTTTGATTGGAACAATACTACATTTAATTGTGAATCCTGTGCCTCCACAATATATGCTGCGTCAAATCCCCCATCATTTCCCCCATCAGTCAGATACTGTACTGCCTCCGTCAAATCAATGTCTAAATATGCAGCAACTCCTAACACCAAAAATGCTTTGGAGCGGTTTCTCTCATTATCATTGTCAGTAAAAATTTCCCGATTACTTTCTAATATCTTATTTATTCTTTGATCAATGATTTGTTTTGCTATATCCATAATACACACCTACCTTTAAGATTGATTACATAATCAAACATTTAATTATATAATACACCTTGCTGATATATTTTTAGGCAAAGTACTAACTCTCACTTATTAAAGTATAACATATAGCCCAAAATCCGTAAATAAATTTCCCTCATGCTTTCAAATTGACTTGCAATTCCCTTTCATCAGACACTAATCATTGTCAGACAATCACATCAGGAATAGGAATTGCAGCGCGCTCCCGTTTCATTTATCAGTTACTATTAATTTTTTAAAATACAAAATAAGTCTCCCAATTTTTATTTCCAGCAGCTTCCAGCATTAAAAGTGGTATGTAATCACTACGGTTGCATTAACCTTTGCCGTATATTTCGTACCCGTTTTTTCAGAAGAGACGTGAAATACGCAAAAACCTGTAAACAATCATGTCTACAGGTTTTCTGAATATCTGCTTTAACTCCCCGAGTAGGGCTCGAACCTACAACAACTCGGTTAACAGCCGAGTGCTCTACCATTGAGCTATCGAGGATTATCTTCCTCTTTCAAGGCATTCTCTTTCTTATACTTCTTCCCTCTTAACGCCTTACGGCCATGCCCTGAAAACCGAACATTGAAATCATCACTTACAACATCTTCCTATCCCTTTTCTTTCTTCCCTTGGTTAAGCCCTCGACCGATTAGTAACGCTCTGCTTCATGCATTGCTGCACTCCCACCTGCGTCCTATCTACCTCATTCTCTCTAAGGGGTCTTACCTTTCGTGGGATATCTCATCTTGAGGGGGGCTTCACGCTTAGATGCCTTCAGCGTTTATCCCTGCCGGACTTGGCTACCCTGCCATGGGGTTGGTCCCCAACAGGTACACCAGCGGTCCGTCCATCCCGGTCCTCTCGTACTAAGGACAGCTCCTCTCAAATATCCTACGCCTGCGCCGGATAGGGACCGAACTGTCTCACGACGTTCTGAACCCAGCTCGCGTACCGCTTTAATGGGCGAACAGCCCAACCCTTGGGACCTGCTACAGCCCCAGGATGCGATGAGCCGACATCGAGGTGCCAAACCACTCCGTCGATGTGAACTCTTGGGAGTGATAAGCCTGTTATCCCCAGGGTAGCTTTTATCCGTTGAGCGATGGCAATCCCACTTTATACCACCGGATCACTAAGTCCTACTTTCGTACCTGCTCCACCCGTCGGTGTCACAGTCAAGCTCCCTTCTGCCTTTGCACTCTGCGAATGGTTTCCGACCATTCTGAGGGAACCTTTGAGCGCCTCCGATACCCTTTCGGAGGCGACCGCCCCAGTCAAACTCCCCGCCAGACATTGTCCCCCGCCAGGCTCACTGGCGCAGGTTAGAAACCCAATGCTGCAAGGGTGGTATCCCAACATCGGCTCCGTGACAACTGGCGTCATCACTTCTTAGCCTCCCACCTATCCTGTACATACAGCATCGAATCCCAGTATCAAGCTGGAGTAAAGCTCCATGGGGTCTTTCCGTCCTGGCGCAGGTAGCCAGCATCTTCACTGGCACTTCAATTTCACCGGGTGCATTGTTGAGACAGCGCTCAAATCATTACGCCTTTCGTGCGGGTCGGAACTTACCCGACAAGGAATTTCGCTACCTTAGGACCGTTATAGTTACGGCCGCCGTTTACTGGGGCTTAAATTCAAAGCTTCGTTGCCTGACTTCTCCTCTTAACCTTCCAGCACCGGGCAGGCGTCAGCCCATATACCTCACCTTTCGGTTTCGCATAGACCTGTGTTTTTGCTAAACAGTTGCTTGAGCCTATTCTCTGCGGCCACATCACTGTGGCACCCCTTCTCCCGAAGTTACGGGGTCATTTTGCCGAGTTCCTTAACAATGCTTCTCCCGCCGGCCTTAGGATTCTCTCCTCATCCACCTGTGTCGGTTTACGGTACGGGTACTGTGAGAGCCATAGCAGCTTTTCTTGGCACATGGCTCATATCCTTCGCTACTTTCTTTCGCTCCGCTTAACGCCTCTAGCTTGCATGGGGGTTTTGCCTCCCATGCGCCTCCTGCGCTTGCACCGGGCTTCCCATTCCCGGCTTCTACTTTCCACATGCGTCCCCACATGTTCTGTCTCACAGCAGTACAGGAATCTCTACCTGTTGTCCATCGGATACGTCTCTCGACCTCTCCTTAGGTCCCGACTTACCCAGGGCAGATCAGCTTTACCCTGGAAACCTTAGATATTCGGCCTGGAGGATTCCCACCTCCATCTCGCTACTCATTCCGGCATTCTCTCTTCCTGTCACTCCACTGCTCCTTTCGGTACAGCTTCGCCGCCTTCAGGAATGCTCCTCTACCAACCTTGCGGTTCCACAGCTTCGGTGGCGTGTTTCAGCCCCGGACATTTTCGGCGCAGGACCTCTCGGCTAGTGAGCTATTACGCACTCTTTCAATGTATGGCTGCTTCTGAGCCAACATCCTAGCTGTCTTTGAAATCCCACATCCTTTTCCACTTAACACGCACTTTGGGACCTTAGCCGGTGGTCTGGGCTCTTTCCCTTTTGACTACCCAACTTATCTCGTGCAGTCTGACTCCCGTCCATCATCTCTCCGGCATTCGCAGTTTGATATTCTTCGGTAAGCTTTGACGCCCCCTAGGAAATTCAGTGCTCTACCTCCGGCAGACTAAGACGAGGCTAGCCCTAAAGCTATTTCGAGGAGAACCAGCTATCTCCGGGTTCGATTGGAATTTCTCCCCTATCCACACCTCATCCCCACCCTTTTCAACGGATGTGGGTTCGGCCCTCCACTACCTCTTACGGCACCTTCAGCCTGGACATGGATAGATCACCCGGTTTCGGGTCTGCATCATCTGACTTTACCGCCCTTTTAAGACTTGGTTTCCCTTCGGCTCCGCGCTTTTCGCGCTTAACCTTGCCAGATGCCGCAACTCGCCGGACCGTTCTACAAAAAGTACGCGGTCCTACTTCTCTCATAGTAGTTCCACAGCTTGTAAACACAGGCTTTCAGGTTCTCTTTCACTCCCCTCCCGGGGTCCTTTTCACCTTTCCTTCACAGTACTATCCTCTATCGGTCACTAAGGAGTATTTAGCCTTACGGGGTGGTCCCCGCTTCTTCCTGCAAGGTTTCTCGTGTCTCGCAGTACTCTGGATCCTGCTTTCCTGACTTGTATTTCGCCTACGGGGCTCTCACCCTCTCTGGCCAGCTTTCCCAAAACTGTTCCGCTATACGCATCAGTCTTTTCTGCAGTCCGTACCCCGTCATGCTCGCATGGCGGTTTGGGCTCCTTCCATTTCGCTCGCCGCTACTTTGGAAATCGATGTTTCTTTCTTTTCCTCCGGCTACTTAGATGTTTCACTTCACCGGGTTCCCCTCCGTATACTATTTGATTCATATACGGATCCATGAGTCTTCCTCATGGGGGTTTCCCCATTCAGACATCTGCGGATCTTTGTGTATTTGCCACTCCCCGCAGCTTTTCGCAGCTTATCACGTCTTT